>JAZFVY010000198.1:0-4361 GCA_036447975.1 Desulfobacterales bacterium | reverse complement strand
GTCAAAACCATGCGTAAAACAGGCAGACTTATTGAACTGCCATTTAAAGTATTGTTCGGCACCGCAAGAAGGGTTAAGAATAAGCTCTCTGGAACTGAAATAGTTGATCCTACGGTCGATTTTATCGACAAAATCGAAGAAGATCTTCTCAATGCCGTAAACAGCATGCATTACAGTGTGGTTAACCCTGAAATTTCGGTTTCCGCAACACTAAAAGATCCGGTGGCCAAGCGAATGCTTGAAGCCGTCAAGCGGATCAGAGCTGGAAAGGATCTGACAGACTTTCAAAATCCACGCGTAGCAGCGTCAGATGGGATGGGGACCTTAACATTTTTTGTTGCTACACATCCGGTTGTTTTTCAGGAGCAAAAAAAATTGCAGGACAGTGACTGGAAGTCAGCCGTGCAGTCGATTCTTTCACGCCGAGATGTGATCACCCAGCTGTCAGATGTCATCGAACAGGACTTGAAAGAACTGGCGGATAGTCTTCGCAGTAGAATGGGCGTGTGGGCCAAGATTCGGCAGACGTTTTCCGCCTTATTGAATGTGGTGCCTGCAACCGCTGCTGTTACATATATCCTCTCAACGGGAGATCCGGTAGGCGCTGCCGGCATCAAGATCAAGCTGACCGGACTGTTCGGGCTGCATGATCTTTATGCACTTGTTGCGATTCCCGCAACAACAGGCCTCAAAAAGGCTGATCAGAAGCAACTTGATGCAATGCTGGGCCCCATCGTACAGACATGGCTGAACAACAAGTTCAAGGCGGTGCAGGATCTTTTCGAACAGGAGATTACAGGCGGGATAATTCGGGTCGCAAAGGATGCCATGGATGAATCGGAAAACCTCATAAATCAGATCGAAGTAAACATCAAAGCGTGTGGAAAGGCGATGATATCATGATGATCTCAAACCGCCAGGCTGGTTCGATAAAGGCTCTGGGCAGGATCGAAGGCTTTAAAAATGACGTCATAATGCTCCGCACTGCAATTGACCAGGCACCGTTTTGGCGGCCCGGAGCAGTGCTTAAGAGACAGTGTGACGAAGTGCTCCGTATGATCGGTGATCTTCAGGAGCGTTTCGAGAGCAAGCTCGTTGCTACTCTCATCGGCCCGTGCGGCTCCGGCAAGTCCACGCTGCTGAACGCCCTTGCAGGTGTTGACGACCTGTCCGAGGTAGGAAACCTGCGGCCGACCACTAGAAATATCGTTGTATTAGGCCGTGAAAAGGGTGATGCCGACCAGTTGTGCGAAGAGCTGGGCATGAAGAATGTGGAAAAGCGATCAAGTCATTCCGCAGCACCCCTTGAACACGTGTTCCTGGTCGACACGCCTGATACGGACAGCTTCGAACAGGAAAAGCACATTCCGATGGTACAAAAAGCCATTGAGCTTTCAGACGTGCTCATCTGCGTCTTTGATTCTGAAAATCCAAAAAGAAGAGACCATGTTGATTTTTTGACATCTTACGTTCGAATGTTTGACGGGGATTCTCTGGTAGGGGTGATTAACAAGTGTGACCGGCAGGATGAAAAGGAGCTTAAAGAGAAAATTGTGCCGGAGTTTTTGGAATTCATCAATGCTGCCTGGGAAAGACCCGTTCAGACGGTCCTTTGTATTTCCGCCCGCCGGCATCTGCGCGATCCCGGGTGGGACCTGCCAGCGAGCCCCAGGCACAACTTTGATCAGTTTGAAGAACTGCGTCAGATTATTTTCGGCACTTTCAATCATCCGGGATACGTAGTTGATCGTCGGTTGGAAAATGCCAAAAACTTGAAGGATTACATGTTTACGGAGACGAGCGACGAAATTGAAAAGGACCTGGAAAAACTGAGGAAAGCCAAAGAAAATATCCGGACGGCCGAAAGAAAGGCCGTGAAGGATGCTCTTACCGCCTTCAAAAATGACAATTCCAGGCAGCTTCTCGGTGTTAACGTCCTTTTGTACCAAAAACTTTCGCACCGGTGGGTTGGACCGGTGGGATGGCTCATAGCGATATGGGCCCGCATATTGATTTTCGGTACCGGTATTGTTGCCATGTTCAGGTTCGGCAACCCCATACGCCAACTTATGGGTATGGTTTCCTCGCTCAGACATTTTAAGGAATCCCGGACCGCACTGGCCGAAACCGGTAAGAGTAACAGGGTCGATGCTGCTTTGCGGGATTACCGTCTCGCAATTTTAAAGGAATGGCCGGATATCGCTGAATCCCTTGTTAAAGCCAGGTTTGACAAATCCGTGCGGAGGATTGAAGACATCATTTCGAACGTAGACACTTTGAACGGGGATCTGATGTCCCTGTGGAGCGATTCTCTGGACAGTACGATTGAAAGGGCTTCACAAACTCTTAGCGGTTTTATGCTGCAATTCGTTTTCAACATACCGGTGATCGGAATCCTGGGCCATGTTGGCTGGATAACCGCACGAGATTACTTCATTGGCCACTACCTTTCCGCCGACTTCTTTCTGCATGCGTTTTTAACCATAGGCATAACTATGTTTTTGAGTTTTTTCATTTTCCAGGGATTCGCTCGGCTTGTTGCGGGGTCCGACCGTATTAACAGAAAAGCGTTTGAAAAAATAAAAAGCCAGGTTGAGCAATTCCAGCCTATATCGATGAATCCTGTGGGCAAGCAAATAGATGCGGTACTGGGTCTGGATTTTTCAATTCCATCTACTGATTAGTAAGGTTTTCTCATCCCTCTTCACAGGGAATAAAAATCCGGTTGGAAGTGGTTTCAAAACTGATTTCTTGCTTTGAGCTTGCCATTATTGGCAAAATAACTCGAAATCAGTTTTGAAACCGGTTGTAGAATTTATGCAGCGTTAAGGTTAATGAATCGTAATCTGCCTTGGCTTCTTTTCTTCAGGTTTCGGAATGTCGATTTTAAGGACTCCGTCTTTGTAATCGGCCTTTATTTTATCGGGGTCAACATCCGCAGGAAGAGTGAAAGCTCTTTCAAATTTACCGACACACCTTTCCCGCCGATAATAGTTATCATCTTTCACTTCATTTTCAGATGAACGTTCCCCTTTTAAAGTCAGCACCCTATCTTTGACATCAATCTCGATACCCTCTTTGTCAATACCGGGTAGCTCGGCCTTTATGACAATGCTGTCGTCATTGTCATAAACATCCACCACCGGATTCCAGCTCCCCATGGAGAACTCTACTTCATCCGTGTTGATGGGGTAAAAAACGTCGTCAAAAATATGGTTAATTCGATTACGAAAGCTAAACATATCTCTAACTGGATTAAATTTTACAAGTTGCATAATAGCACCTCCTTATTGGGATTTTTGTGGATTAAAAACTTCAAGAATTTTATTTGTTTTACCTCATTTGCAAAAAAGATAAGATTTAAACTGGAGATGTCAATATAATGTTTTTTATTATAATTACATTATCATTTAAAATTAACCTTATTTAGTAATGCATATTGTCGGATCTGTTTTAGAGAAGGAAAAAATGGCAATACTTCACTCGAAAATAAGCCCTTAGACCAGTTGTCGTTATCTATTTAGTCGTAAAAACATGGTCCTCTGGGCCTGGGGTTAGAGAAAATTGGCTCTGCCTTGTTTTGGTGGTTAATAGAAGTGCCTAAAGTTTTGGTACTCCTCCGGCGAGCCGATTCTATATAGACCCATTTGTTTCGGCCAAATCCTTTAAGCTAAAGACTTTTTACGAGTTCGTTGAATATGGTAAAAACTAAATTTTAGATGTCAAGATTATAAAATATAAAAAGATTGCATTATTAAAATATTTTATTTATATTAAGTAATGAATCATAAGACTATTAATGAGGGGTGAAAATGGAAAAAGACAAAGAACAAAAACAGAGAAGAGGTGTTTCAGTGTCTCGAACTTTCGCTTCAGATCTGAGAGGCAGGCAATCTGTTCGAGCCACCTTTAAGCTAACGGAAGGATGCATTGATGCTATCAGCATCGTCGCCGCCCATCTGGGCATCAAGCAGAAATCCCTTTTTGATCATTTAGTAGAAGATACCAGCTCATTAAGCTCAATTGCTCGTGAAATTCAACATGCCAAATTAGCTAAACAAGTACGTATTCAAAAAACGTTTGTTATAAGCAGAAGATCACTGTCATCTCTGGAAAAAATCTCTAAGAATTGTGATGCACCACGTGATGCCTTAGTAGAATATTTTGTTAAGAGACTTTTGCCCATTATCGCCAATGAACGGGAAAAGCACAACAGGCGAAAGGAGATGCTTGGTGAAATAGAGAACCATTTTAAAAAAGGTAAAAAATTATTAAAGAAAATGAGAGACTTGCTGGGAGTTGATGATCCCATTTATCAAAAACTTGAACCAGTGATGATGGTTTACGAAAAAGCGTATAAC
>JAZFVY010000197.1:0-2418 GCA_036447975.1 Desulfobacterales bacterium | reverse complement strand
CCTAAATCGGCTATTCGTTTCGGCACTGTATGAAACATTTTCGGGGCGAAATACACAAGAACAATGTTTTCATCTTCACGCCACTTTAACAAATTTTCCCATTTCATTTCATTTGTCCCGTTAATTGTTTCCATGGTATAGCCATCTTCCTCAAGCGTTAATGTTATTGTATCTTGAATAATCTTATAGCTCCTATAACTTATCTTTGCCTGCCATGGTGAAATCACATGAAGAGTAGCCAAATAACCTGCGACTCCTCCGATGAGTCCAATATATCCAATCCCCTTAATGCCTCGTGGGCCAAATAATGCGAATAACAGGAGCCCAAACCCCACAATGCCTAGCCAAAAGAATTGTTTTCTTGTTGCCACGGCAGCCAACTTGACGCCTTCTATATAATCCTTTTCGGTAATGTTGTATTGAATATCCATTTTGACTTTTCATTTATGGAGTTGCTCAATGGAACTATATGCTGAGTTAGATCTTCATTCAAGAAATATTTACATCGGCATTATGGACAAAGCTTTCAATCGCGTGTTTAAAAAAGAGTTCCCAATCATATTCTTATATATTCCTTCTTAATACCTGCATTTTGCAAGCGTCGAGTTTGCCGCATATGCAAGGCGCAGGGCATGCAGCTGTAGTGTACTACTGCAAATGACCTGCAACGCAGCAGATGCGGTGAAATCGGCGCTCCCGAAGGGCAGACAATTTTGAAGTAATAATGGAAGTATTTCAATAATACCCATTTGGTAAAAACCCATGACCAAAAAATCAAAAGTGAATATTTTAATATATTGTTTTATTCACAGAGTTTCAAGATTGACTGTGCAAGATTCAGGTAATATATTTACAGAATTATACATTGACTGTTAGGAAGATCATTATAATAAGGATATTTTGCATTGATGAATATACTTGAAAGAGACATCACAAGAAGGTGTGAAGGAGAATGCCGGGATTGCGCAAGAGAATGTGAAGAAGAACGATAGGATGAAAAAGGCTTCTATGCCCCGTGAATAAAGACCCTGAGTTTATCTCCTCCTTTTCCGCATTCTTCACATTTAAGAAAACCATATTTAAGCACAATATTTAGTTTACTTTCATGAAGCCAGTCATCCGGAGCATATTGACGATAATCATCTCCAATACATTCTTTGCAGATAAAACCATTTTTTTCATCCTCATCATCTTCATCAATTCTAAACCATGCTCCAACCGATTCTCTCAAAATATCTTGATAATCCCGCTCTGATATAGATCCCATGATTTTTTAACTCCTTTTTTTTGACAATATCATAAAAGATGGTAACGCACCATTAAATTTGCACTAAATTTTGTTCTTTGATCTCTAGTGTACAAAAAGCGCTATCGATATTTAATTCAATATTATTTTGACCGTTTCTCAGACAATTTTTAATTTCTCCTTTGAACTTTTCGCAGTTTGTGATACTCATTGTTAAATGGCTCCTTTTGTGGAAATATACTGTTAATTTGGATAATTATATATACCCTAAAATTAAGCCATTTACTAGAACCTATCTCAAAAATAAGATTAGTGTTCAGGGCAAGGCGCGAAACGGTGAAAAAGCGGAGCATACACGTAGTATGTGAGCATTTTGAACCGTTTTGCAACACCGCCCCATGGGCACTTAGATTGTTTTTGAGATAGGTTCTAATATAAAGTAGAAGTAAATGAAGTAATTATATGTCGCAAACCCGCATCATGGGGTGTGAAACTTGAGTTACAATGATTATAAACAGCAAAGGATTGCGATCCAATCCAGAGAACCTTCGGGAAAGTGTTTAATAATGAAATTTTATATTGCGGAACAAAACATTGGTGGCGATGCCACAAAAGAGCAGGCTGAAAAACTGATTGAACTTCTGAAGGCAAAAGGGTGGGATGTTGAATACGGTCTCGCTAAAAACGTGGCAACCGACATCTCGGAGTTCGGGCAGGAGGAGAGAATGCAGGACGCCTTTGCCGATGATTTTATGCTCTGTTTATCTCTAATGGAAGAATGACACCCGTTGCTCTTCAATAAAGCAAAAACGCCATGTTATATTCCATCGGCTATCAAAGACTAAAGGGTGTTGAAACACTTCAAAGCGCCTTAATAAATACGGCGTTTCGGTCAGTCATATTGACGCCTAACCCAAATTTATCATGAATCTTTATTGACCCGCAGCTGTCATTATTCTATACTGTCGTGAATAAATTCGAATTGTTTAACTTCAGAACCTTGCAAAGCCGATTTGTTCTGAGAAACCACAAAATATCAGGAGGCGAGACCTTTGAAAAATGCTCAATTTTGTTCAAGTTCAAGGAAGGCGAAAATTTTAACCACAGGAATACATTTAGTATTTTGAGGATTAAAATTTGAGCCTGACACAGAAATTGGGCAAAAGGGGGCG
>JAZFVY010000196.1:0-2549 GCA_036447975.1 Desulfobacterales bacterium | reverse complement strand
CTCGTATAAGATTCGTTTAAATTACGAGTCATCTCATGAAAGGAACGAGACAATTGACCAATCTCATCTTTTGACTCTTTCAGCTTTGGATCGATTTCGACATCAAGCTTTCCTGCACTTATTTCTTCTGTGATTGTTGTCAGTTCATTAATTGGTTGAGTAAATTTTCTTACATTTATAAAAATGATCGTTAAAACAAGCAGGATGGTAATAATGAAGAAAACTAAATTAATTAATTGAAGCTCTTTACCAAATGCCAATATTTCACTCATCGGTTGTGCTACGACTAAAGCCAAACCTCCAATTTCTAGCGGCAGGTATGCCTTTTCCATCAAAACGTTGTTAGTCTCATCGATTTCCGTTATTGTTCCACTCTTTCCCGCCAAGACTTTTTTTGTTGATTCGAAGTCTTTTATATTCAATCCGATTCTGTTCCGGTTTTTGTGAGCAACAATGGTACCAATATTATTTATTAGGCAGCTATATCCATTTTCGCCAATTGATTTTTCAAGTATTCTTTGGGAAAAGTCGTCTACATGAATATGTAAGCTTCCAACCCCTTTCTTCTTATCCACATCATTATAATATCCTGTGCTAACCAATATTCCTGGTTTTCCGTGCTCTTCACAGGGATGTACGGAAGAAACATATGATTTCCTCCTTTCCAATTCCAAGGTATTTTGGTACCATGCCATCTTGAGAACATTAAAATGTTTGTAGCTTATTTTCCTATCAACTATATCAACCACGGATCTTCCATTTAACCCGACAAGCCTGAGCGTGGCATATTGTGTTTTCTCTCGGGCTATTATGTGAAAATCTTTTTCTATTTTCCCTCTGGCATCTTCGGCATTATCTAATAACCCAAGCTCGGAATACATGAAATAATCATTTATCATCCTGTTGATAAGAGCCGTACGTAAGTCGTCCTTAGTGTTATGAATATGACGCTGAATTTCGTGGCTGATTCCCTTGGCTTGAGAAAAGAGCGCAAAACGAGCTTTTTCTTTGAAAAAGGAAGAGTAGCCAAAATAAAAGATTACATTTGCTGATATAAGAACGACAAATAGAGGTACTAAAGTATAAATTAATAATTTTGTTTTTAGTTTCATTTTATGGTATTCCCCTGTGATTAGTAATAAGATTTGTGTGTTCCCAAAATTTGAATTTTTCTTTTAGGCCTTTACCTTCTATCAAATTGACTGTTCCCTGCTCTGAAACAACGTTTTGCCCTTCTTCACCCAAGAGCCAATCAATGAATTCTTTTACATCACCTGTTGGCTTTCCCTTTGTTATCAGATACAGTGGTCTAAAAAGAGGATATTTACCCGATCCTATATTCTCTTTCGATGGTTCAGTTCCGTTTAATTTAAGGGTTTTAACGTTTCTTTTTCTAGCTGAAGAAATACCAGTAATACCAAACGTGTATTTGATTTTCTCTATGATCTCTTCCACTTCAGCAGAGTGTCTAAAAAACAATCCCTTTTCCGTATATGAAATATTAGGATCATTGAATATTAATACTCTCGACATGTAACCGACACCAGATACTTTTCCTCCATGTTCAGGCACCTGGCTTCTGAAAGCGGGCTTAATTGGCCTGTCAAGCCCACCAACCTCTTTCCAGTTAGTAATATTTCCTAACAGAATGCCTTTTGCTTGAGGTAGTGTAATGCTATCAATGGTGTTAGAGGGATGCGTGATAATTACCAAGCTGTCCCATGCAACATGGGTCATGTAAACTCCTTTCTCTTCATCAAACCAATTAGGCAAGCAGGGCCTGCAAGAGCCGCCAATATCAGCATCGCCCGCAGCAGCCGCTCTAATTCCGAGTGTAGCACCTCCACCCATAACATTAATCTTCTTCCCTGTTGCTTTTTCATAAGCGACAGCTGCTTCGCTCATAAATGCCCTTCTAATAATAGAACAGCCCTTAAAAGTAAGGATGTCTTCTTTTTCCTTCTCCGACTCTTGCATTGATGCGGCGAATCCAATATAAATAGGTTCCGCGGCCAAGTGAGACACATTTGAATAAAATGATAAGAGAAATGTAGTAAAAATAATTAAAACGATCTTTTTCATGATATCCTCCTTTTAGAACATAACCGAAACTTTGTTTGTTCTTGTTTTGTGGTACCTTAGTGTTCTAATATGTAATTCCGATGACATATTTTATTACTGAAAAAATTTTTCACCGCCCGCTTCACTTGAGACACAGAGAAGGCAGGTAAGAATAAGTGCGCTTAGCCTTCTCCCGGCAACTCGCTCAAGGTCCAATATATGTCAATTGTTTTTGCAACCACGACAAATTTTCTATATTCAACGGGTTTTATCATGTAGCCTGCAACTCCCAGGTTAAAACTATTGACCTTGTCCTGTTCCTCCCTGGATGTTGTCAGTACTACGGTCGGAATACTTCTCATCATCTCGTCCTGCTTTTTCACCTTAAGGAATTCGATGCCATTCATCTTGGGCATATTTAAATCGAGAAGTATAATGCATGGCCTTCGGTTTGCACTATTCCTTAAATGCGACAAGGCTTCCTCTCC
>JAZFVY010000195.1:0-7687 GCA_036447975.1 Desulfobacterales bacterium | reverse complement strand
TATCCTTATATCCTTTTCGTATTATTTCGGCTTTACGAAACGAGATCTTTGAAAAATGCTCAATTTTGTTTAAGTTCAAGGAAGGCGAAAATTTTAACCACAGGAATACATATAGTATTTTGAGGATAAAGCTAAAGCTTCACTGCGTGCAAAATGTTGAGCCTGACACAGAAATTGGGCAAAAGGGGGCTTTTTGCAAAGGTCTCGAAACAACTATGCCAAAAAGCATTCAGTTGATCCGGTTTTTAAGCGGGTCACTGTTTGAGTGTATTAGAGAGCGTTAAGAAAGAACAGCAAAATAGCAAATTTTATCTGTGAGTTAAATAATATGCGCATTTAATCGGCTTTTATATAGAGATAGGCTCCTGTTCTTTCTTTACGCTCATTTATACACGAGTTTGAGCCGTTAAAAACCGGATTATCTGAATGCGATAAATTTTTTCAAAGGGCCAAATTGTTACTCCTTTTCAAACATTAAATTTTATGTTAGAGTTCTTGACCATGACAAATATCATATGCATAGCAAACCAGAAAGGTGGAGTGGGTAAAACAACTACAGCGATAAATCTGTCGGCAGCGCTGGCTGTTTCGGAAAAAAGGACGCTCCTTGTGGATTGTGATCCGCAGGGAAATGCAACCACCGGTCTTGGTTTCGATAAAAACAAAATTTATAACACATTATACCATGGTATGATTGGAAAAGTTGCCGCCAAAAATATCGTTCTGGACAGCGATATAGATACTTTGAAAATCATTCCCTCACGGGTGGAGCTTATCGGTTTTGAGGTTGAAATGATGTCAGAACCGAAACGTGAAATGGTCCTAAAGAATCTTTTGGTCCAACTTGCAGGTTCATTTGAATATATCATAATTGACTGCCCTCCCTCTTTGAGTCTTCTGACGGTAAACGCTCTAACGGCATCCGACTTCATGCTCATTCCCCTTCAGTGCGAATTTTATGCATTGGAAGGTCTTGGGCAGCTTTTAAAAACAATGAAGCGTATCAAGCATAATCTGAACCCCAAACTTAAAATTGCCGGTATTCTTCTCACCATGTTCGATAAAAGAACGAACCTGTCCATTCAGGTTGCTGAAGATGCTGAAAGATATTTCAAGAACCTTGTATTCAAAACCATGGTTCCCAGAAACGTTCGCCTGGGAGAAGCACCGAGTTTCGGGAAACCCATATTGCTGTACGATGCCGCTTCAGCCGGGGCTCAAAGCTACTTTGATCTGGCAAAAGAGATAATGGCCAATTAACCGATAAGAATAACCCTTTATAATTATCAGCTATATCAATATGAAAACAACAAATAATAAAGTAACAAGATCAGGTTCAAAAAAAACAAAAAAAATAGCCCTGGGAAGAGGTCTTGATGCCTTGATACCCGGTATCGATACTGTTGAAGACAGATCAAAGGAATATTTTCAATGCGATATTGAGCTGATCCGCCCAAATCGTTTCCAGCCCCGTCTCAGGTTTTCCGATGATGAGCTGGAGGAGCTGTCCCGCTCAATCAAAGAGCATGGAATCATACAGCCCCTTCTTGTTAGAGAGGATGATAACGGCTATGAACTCGCAACCGGGGAAAGACGCCTGCGGGCCGCTAAAATTGCCGGGCTTAGCCATGTGCCGGTCGTTGTCAAGAGTATAACGGATTCAGATCTGCTGGAAATGTCCATTGTTGAAAACATACAACGAGAAGACTTGAACCCTATGGAAGAGGCGGAAGCCTATAACATGCTGATTACCGAATTCGACCTTACTCAGGATCAGGTCGCGGTGCGCGTTGGAAAAAGCAGGTCTGCTGTAGCCAATTTTTTGAGGCTTCGGCAGTTGCCCGAACAAATCAAGATCAGTATAATAGATGGCGGTTTAAGTATGGGGCATGCTCGGGCTTTGCTGGGTGCCAAGACGTCAGCTCAGCAAAACGCGGCATGGCGGTCCGTTGTTACAAAAGGGCTCTCGGTCAGGGAAACGGAAAATCTGATTAAACGTTTGAAATCAGAAGAAATAAAGCCGAAAGAGTCTTCACCCAGTTCGGAGCAAAGATACCTTTTAAGTCTGGCGGAAGATCTTTCCCGTCACTTCGGCACCCAGGTTCAAATCAAAAGGCGCGGGCAAACTGGAACGGTTGAAATCAAATTTTACAGCAATGACGACCTTGATCGATTGTTAAGCCTTCTGAAGCAGATTTAGTTATATGTCTATCCATATCATTATTGACGGCTACAATCTGATCCGCCAGTCCGATTCGTTATATACTCTCGACCGTCGGGATATTCAACTCGGCAGGAAATCTCTCCTCGACACGCTTGCAGCATATAAAAGAATAAAACGCCACAAGATTACAGTGGTTTTTGATGGGGCCAACGCGCCTTACTTTTCACAGCGCAAAGATCAAATTAAAGGTATCGAAATTAAATTTTCTCGCGGCGGAGAATCTGCTGACACCGTAATAAAAAGGATGGTCGCCCGGGAAAGGGAAAAGGCTTTGGTTGTTAGCTCTGACCTTGATGTTGTCAATTTCGCGACTTCCAAGGGAGCGGCCACAATAAGCTCTCATGCGTTTGAAGAAAAGATCGCAATGTCTGCCCATATGGACACAAAGTGGATTGAGAATGAAGATGGCGGCAGCTGGACTCCCACGACAAAAAAGAAAGGTCCCAGCCGACGACTTTCAAAAAAAAAGCGACGTGACAGGGTTAAAATAAGAAAGCTTTAATGCCGATTTCCGTTTTCATTGACGTCGATATCATTATCTGGTAATTACACAACAATCTTGAAGGTTTCGTAAAAAGTCTATTTTGCTCAATGGCGTTCGCAAAAGATTTTTTACAAGTAAATCAATTTTGGTTAACCCGAATTTTTCATGAAAAAAACAGACAATAAATCAGCCCTGAAGCGTATATGCGTAATCGATGGACAGGGTGGCGGTATAGGTAGAACAATCATCAAAAACTCAAAGATCTGCTTGGGGAAACCGTTGAGATTGTTGCTTTGGGCACTAATGCAATTGCAACAGCCCAGATGCTAAAGGCCAAAGCCAATCGCGGAGCCTCAGGAGAAAATGCAATTGTTCAGACCGTCGGAAGGGCCGATATTATCATCGGAACAATCGGTATTGTCATGGCTCATTCCATGATGGGAGAAGTAACACCGAGGATGGCAGAGGCAGTGGCCGCCAGCCCGGCTAAAAAATTGCTCATACCCCTTTCCCAGGAAAATGTCGAAATTGTGGGAATAACTCCAATTCCGTTTCCCCATTTTATTGAGGCCCTTATACAGGAAAATTTGAAAAACTTTTACAATGAAACATAACAAATGTCCATCCAGAAATAGTAGATTTTGGTTCAAGACAAGGCCGCAGGATTTTTTCGACCGCAGGCGTAGTGCGTCTACGTCGAGGATCGAAAATATCCTAGAACGCAGTATTGGGCCGAAAGATGCTGTTTCTGGATGGACACTAACAAGGAAAGAGTCCCATGTGTGAAGCAAATGCATACCTTATTGAGGAAGACAAGAAAAAGCTGATTATGGAGGCTGTTGATACGGTTGAACCCGAGGATGACGGCCTCAGACTGATCAGCATATTCGGAGATCAGAAATTTATTAAGGCCCGCATCCATTCTCTGGCTCTTGTAGACCACAATATCTTTTTAAAAGAACTGACGTAACAGCCCAAATTGTTTCATAAAAACCTGCCCAGATTAGATGAAAATATTAATTGCTAAGACCGCCGGTTTCTGTATGGGCGTACGCAGGGCTGTTGATATGGTCCTGGATGCACCGAGTAAACACGAAAATCCTATCAGCACTTACGGACCCCTTATACACAATCCCCAGGTCCTGAACCTATTGGAGCAAAAAGGAATATTTGTCATAAACGAAATCCCTGATCACGGATCCGGTACGATCCTGATAAGGGCCCACGGCGTTTCTCCCAACACCAAGGATAGTCTTGAAAAGGCAGGCTTCAAGATTATCGACGCTACATGTCCGCATGTTATCAAAGTCCAGACCATCATCCATAAACACGCAGAACAAGGTTATGCGTCCATCATCATCGGAGACAAAGATCACCCGGAGGTTATCGGCCTGTTAGGTTATGCAGGAGAAAAAGGGTATGTAGTTGATAATCTCATTGACCTTGATTTCCTTCCAGCCTTTGACAGGTCTATTATTGTTGCCCAGACCACCCAGAACACGCTTTTTTTTGAAAAAATAAAAAACTGGGCGGGCCGAAAATTCCCCCACTACAAGATCTTTGACACAATTTGTGATTCCACGGCAAAGCGGCAGGCTGAAGTACATGGCATGGCAGGTTCTGTGGATGCTTTAATTGTCGTTGGTGGACAAAACAGCGGAAATACGCAGCGGCTTGCCGAAATTTCAAGACAGGCCGGAAAACCGACGTATCACATTGAAGCAGAATCGGAACTCGATTTAACAGCGCTTTCTTCAGCCCAATACATCGGAATAACCGCGGGGGCTTCCACTCCCAACTGGATAATAAATAGGATTTGCAGAGCACTTGAAACCTTGCCATTTGCAAAGAGACAAAGCTGGTACAGGTTCATTTTTACCATCCAGCGCGCATTACTTCTCACAAACATGTATGTTTCCATCGGGGCCGGTTGCCTGTGCTATGCATGTACAAAACTACTGGGAATTACGGACTACTTTCCCCATGTGCTTATATCCATGCTTTATGTCCAGTCCATGCATATCTTCAACAACCTGACAGGCACAAAGGCAGACCGATACAATGATCCTGACCGGGCCTCTTTTTATAGCAAAAATAAAATCCTGCTTGCGCTTCTAGCTTTCATTGCCGGCGGCGCGGGGCTGATGACTGCCTATACCATAGGACTGGTTCCTTTTTTGATTCTTCTTGCCATGAGCATCATGGGTCTTTCTTACAATTTGACACTTGTGCCGAAACGTTTTGTCCGTCTCAGGTACAGGAGAATAAGAGATATACCGGGCTCAAAGACGGTTCTGATTGCAATGGCATGGGGGATCGTTACTTCGGTATTGCCTTCCTTGTCTGTATCGAAGAGTATCCCTCTGAGTACAGCACTGGTACTTTCGTGGTCCCTAAGCCTGGTCTTTGCGAGATCAGCGTTTTTCGACATTCTCGACATGCAGGGAGACCGCATTGTTGGAAAGGAGACGATTCCGATAATGCTTGGAGAAGAGCGGGCTCTGCTCCTTTTGAAATCGATACTTCTTATCAATCTCGGCATTTTGCTTTTATCCAGTGCATTTCATCTTATTTCAAGCCTTGGTTTTGCCATTACATTCTGTCCTATCTTCTTATTTATTGTTCTTTCAGCCCACGAACGGAGCTATATACTCCCCGGGTTCAGGCTGGAGCTTTTGGTTGAAACCCACTTCGTTTTGGCTGGTGTTATAACATTTGTTTGGTCTCTGTTTTAGCCTGAATATTTCATGAACCCCATTCCTTAATAACGAACTAATTATGAAAAAAAATAAATTGCTTGTCGTAGGAGGCGTTGCAGGCGGTGCATCATGTGCTGCCAGGGCGCGAAGGCTTTCAGAAGACGCCGAGATTATCATCTTTGAACGTGGATCACATATTTCTTTTGCGAATTGTGGCCTCCCCTATCACGTGGGAAAAGTCATTCCCAGAGAGAAGTCACTTATTATTGCTTCTCCGGAACTGTTCAAAAAACGATTCAATATCGATGTGCGAACAGACAATAATGTCCGATATATTGACCGCAAAAACAAAGAGATTGAAGTTGAAAACTTAAAAACCGGCGAGGTTTACAAAGAAGGCTACGATTCCCTTGTCCTTTCTCCCGGTGCAGCGCCATTAAGACCGAAGCTTGATGGTATTGATATTCCTGGAATCTTTACTTTGCGCACAATTCCGGACATGCGTGCAATAATAGACTGGATAGAAACCCAAAATGTAAAAAAAGCAGCCGTTGTCGGCGGCGGGTTCATGGGGTTGGAGATGTCCGAAAACTTGAAGATACGGGATATCGATGTCGCCATAATTGAAATGCAGCAACAGGTTATGCCTCTCTTAGATCCTGAAATCGCTGCTATTATCCATTTTCACCTCAAAGCCAAAGGCATATCGCTCTTACTTGGCAGTCCTGTCACCGGATTTTCACAAAACAACGACAATATGATTGCCGTTACGCTTGAGTCCGGCAAAACCGTTGCTGTGGATCTGGTTGTCCTTTCAATCGGCGTCCGTCCGGAGGTGGAACTTGCAAAAGCGGCAGGTATTAACATCGGTGAATTGGGAGGAATCCTGGTTGATGATCAAATGCGCACCAGTGATGAAAGTATCTGGGCTGTCGGCGATGCCGTTGAAGTGAAAAATTATGTTACCGCCAGCCAGAGGCTGGTTCAACTGGCAGGCCCGGCCAACCGGCAGGGTCGAATAGCGGCTGATGTCATCATGGGAAACAACAGCAGTCACCATCCCCGATTTCGTGGGGCACAGGGGACATCCGTTTGCGGAATGCTTGGCCTGACAATAGCTGCTACAGGCACCACCGAAAAAACTTTAAGACAGCACAACAGCAATGACAATTTAGGGCGATACGAAAAGATTTATCTCCACCCGAGTCACCATGCCGGCTATTATCCCGGCGCCGAAATTATAACCATCAAATTGATATTTTCAACAAAAAACGGGCGAATCCTTGGCGCCCAGGCAGTCGGCAAGGAAGGTGTCGAAAAAAGGATCGATATCATCGCCATGGCCATCCAGCAAAACGGGACCGTATTCGACCTTGAGGAGGCTGAACTATGTTATGCACCTCAATACGGCTCGGCAAAAGACCCGGTCAACATGGCGGGTATGATAGCATCCAATCTGCTGCGCGGTTATTCTTCGGTTGCTCATTGGGAGGATCTTGCTGCTTCGAATGCATATATTCTTGACGTTCGTGAACCATATGAATTTAAAAGAGGTCACGTAAAAAATGCTGTCAATATCCATTTAGGCGGCCTGAGAGAGCGGATGTCGGAACTTCCCAGCGATCGCGAAATATGGGCATACTGTTATGAGGGGAAACGCTCTTATGTTGCCGCACGAATTCTTGTTCAGCATGGTTTCAAAGTACAAAACATTTCCGGAGGGTATTTGACGTACATGGCAGTTAAACAATTCAAAGACCTGCCGTGATAATATTGAAAAACAACTTGCTCTGCATATACTTTATTGTATTAAACCCTGTTTTCTTTGATATATTAACGAATTTGGAATACTATGGCAAGGAGTGTCCATTCTTTCGCCATTCTGAATGCCGACCGGAATATTCATCTGGCATCCTTTGCGCCTTCTCAACTGATATCCATATCAAAACCTATAGCTGAATATAACACCGATGAGTATTTTGAACTTGATCTACCGGTCGCTCCTGCCGCTATGGTAGGAGAAGAAATCGTAGTTGAAGGTTCCGATGTCTCAGATGAAAAGCTCGAAAGTGTTATCTGTAAACACCTCGGCCTTTCCCCACCTGAACCTAAGAAGAAAGGTATCTTAAACCGGTTGGCGGGTAGTTAAACTGTCCCTCTTTCTGTCAGCTACCAAAAGTTTTGGATATCAATGTGATCACCTTCTCGCATATGCGAGGCGATCTGGAAGGATAATTTCCACGTTTTCAGGGCACTCGTCCAGAAATTTCAGAACCTGTT
>JAZFVY010000194.1:0-4299 GCA_036447975.1 Desulfobacterales bacterium | reverse complement strand
TCTTTTAAAAAAGAGCTTGAAAGCAGTCGATATTGTTTTCGAGGTTTTGGATGCAAGGGCTCCCTTATCCAGTAAAGATATGAATATTGATAGAATAATCGGGCAAAAAGCAAAAATTGTAATTTTGAATAAATGCGACGTTAGCAGTGATGATGGCAACAAAAAGTGGGTTTCCTTTTTTAACAGCGGTGATACCGAGGTAGCGTTGGTAAGTGCTGTTAAAGGTGATGGTTTAAAAAATATTACATATTTAGCCCGTAAGGTAATTACTAAGGCTGGAATCAAAAATAAATCCATAAGAGCCATGGTGGCAGGTATACCCAATGTGGGTAAATCCACTTTGATAAATTGCATAGCCGGGAAAAAAAAGGCCAGGACTGCCAATAAGCCTGGAGTTACACGGTCTAAACAGTGGATAGAGGCAAAATCGCAATTTGAACTTCTGGATACTCCTGGAATTTTGCGCCCCAGAGAAGATCAAGAAACTTTTTTAAATCTCGCCTTTATCGGAACCATAAATGATGATGTTCTGGATGTGGGGACGCTTGCATCTGATCTTATAGAAAAACTGGTTGAAATTGTTCCGGAAGAATTATGTGATAGATTCAAAATTGATATTAAAGATAAAACGCCCCTTGAAATTCTGGAAAATATTGCAGCCAAAAGGGGCTGCCTTTTGAAGGCTGGAGTTGTCGATTATATGCGAGTGTCCAATATTGTTTTGAGAGAATTCAGGAAAGGGAAACTGGGTAAAATTACTTTAGAATATCCAAGTTGTTAATGGAAACGAAGAAACCTGTGATCTTGCAAAGGGGATCGGTTAAGCTCACCTGCAGCTATGGAAAGCAAAACAGGATAGATCAGATGGGTTAAACAGATGGGAACAGGATTTCTAAAAAGGCGCTTTTGAAGTGAACAAGCTAATTATTACACATCCGGGCACAGCACATTTTGATGATTTTTTTGCCATATCCCTTGTATTAGCCGCCAATAATGACGTCATTTATACGATAGAACGCCGACACCCCACAGAAGAGGAACTGGCAAATCCCGAAATCTGGGTGATTGATGTGGGCAAGAAGCTTGAACCCGACTTGAAAAATTTTGATCATCATCAAAGTACTGAAACCCCCGCAAGCTTTATGCTGGTTGCTGACCATTTAGGCCTTACGGCCACACTCAGAATTACGCCCTGGTGGGAATTCAAGGATAAATTTGATCGTTTCGGCCCCTTTAAAATTGCTGATGAGCTGGGTATTGAAAACCTCTTACCTTTTATCAACCCGATTGAAGTCTGGTTTCTTGAACTGTTTGAACAAAATCCCGGTGAGATTTACCCGCTGATGCGCTCATTCGGACAAAACGTAATTAAGAGTGCCAGGTCCCTCTCTTCACAGTTTGAATTCTGGACAAATTCCGAAAAATGTATCGTAAAAAACAAAACCGTACTGATTGGCTTGACGAATGATTCAACCGGTTTACAACGGTACAGCAGTCAGATGGATCCACCTGCTGAAATTTCGGTCACTTATGACGGTCGTGGTGAAGGCTGGCGACTGGCAAGGCTAAATGAGGCTCTGGGCGTGGATTTTTCAAAACTGGAAGGCGATGAGAGAATAATATTTGCTCACAAAACAGGATTTATTGCCAAGACAAAACGAAGAATACCCGTAAACGAGCTTATGAAACTGATTGAAAATGCAATCGCAGATTAATATACATTGCGAAAACAAATGCATTTTAGGGGACGTCCATTGGATTATTGGTTTACAATCAATTCTGCATATGATATTGATAGCGAATGCCACGTAAAGCCAGAATAGACGCCCCCGGTGCATTGCATCATATTATTGTCCGAGGAATTGAAAGGCGAAAGATTTTCTATGATGATATTGATTCCCAATCATCTGCACTTGCTATTGAATACTGGGTTGACTCCGATTGCAACGCTGATGCGAAGGCTTTTAACCGGATATGCAGTTAGCTTTAATCGGCGGCACCGCCGCCATGGCCAATTGTTTCAAAATCGCTATAAATCTATTTTATGCCAGGAAGACGCGTATTTAAAGGTAAATTTAGCTCAACCCACAGTCAGCCATGCAATTTTAAGGGGACAGAAAATTTCCGAAGATTTGGGATTAAGCTTTCGAAGCCAACTCAACCAACAAACCAATGGACGTTATATACTCAGTTCTGAACGCTACACACCAAGACCGTTTTTCTTCGGTAAAAACACTCTATTCAGCGGTTTATGATCTCCCAAAGCTTAGTATTTATTTGTATTACAATCGACAGTTCGACAAACCATATGTGTTGGATGTTAAACAAGAGCTTGCTAAAATAAAAGGTTATCGAAAAGTATCATTAAAGGACTTAATCTCTGATATCGAAAGGCAAAAGAAAAAATAATGTTGATATTATTAGTGCAATCCATAGCAACTAACATATGGATGCACCCGAATTTACTCGCTGCGCTCCTAAATCGGGTGATCCTAACGTTATACAGGTAGATTTTTCGCACAATGTGCAAGGAGCCTCATATGATGCAAAAAAATAACACAGATCTTAATGTGCCCAAGCGAGCATTTGGCCATACTGGAGTTAAGATATCGAAACTTTGTCTTGGTGGAGGATCCTTTGGAAGCACAGATAGCCAAGTTTTTCTGGATGAAGCTTTGAGGTTAGGTGTGGATTGCTGGGAGATCGTTTCATTTACTGGAAAAGTTTATAGCGAATATTTCAAAAATAATCCAGGAATACGAGAGAAAGTTTTTTTATCTGGAAAAGTCTATTCAACGGACCCAATTGTCATGCAGGAGCAGTTGAACAAAGTCCTCAAAGAGAATGGGATTTCCTTCATAGATTTTTTAGCCATACATCCAGTAGATGACGTCAAGGCGCTCACTAATGATGTTAGAAAATGGGTTGAGAAAGTCAAAAAGGAAAAAAAGATTAGATTTTTTGGATTCTGCACCCATAAAAATATGGATACGTGCCTTAGTAGCGCCTCTAAACTCGGTTGGATAGATGGGATTCAAACTTTTTACAACTATAGGATGCAGAGTGTTAAAAGCATGGAAGAAGCTTTACAGAAATGTCATGAAAAAGGCATTGGGATATTTGCTGTTAAATCCATGGGGTTCTGTGTTCAGAAAAAAACTGAGCTGCAGATGCTTCCGCTTAAGGAGAAGCTAAATTCATTGTTGTCAAGCAATAATGTATCCTTCGAGCAAGTAAAACTAAAGGCGATTTGGCAGAATCCTATTTTAACATCAATCTGCTCTCTCATGCCTAACTTAGCTATTTTACAATCGAATACTTCGGCAGCTATGGATGAACATCCACTCAACCCTGAAATTGTAAAATTGCTGGTAGATTATGCAAATAATTCTGGAAAATATTTCTGTAGGCGCTGTAGCACATGCGAAACGACTAATGCTGATAAGATACCTATATTCGATATTATGGAAATGCTTATGTATTCACGGGGATATGGTGGAAGGGATTGGGTCGCAAAAAGGTTTGCGCAGATGCCAAGTGAGATTCGGAGCAAAATAGCTAATAGCAATTATTTGAGTGCTGAAAAAGTGTGCCCGCAGAAAATGCCAATAACACAACTCATGAAGGAAGCCTATATGGAATTGCACAAAGAATAAAATGAGTCATAAGGTAAAACCATGATTTTTGATTAATCAGGACTGCTATAATAAATCGTAAACGCATATGCCTCAGACAACGGCTCAAAATTTCTTTCGTCAAAAGTTGATGACACTGCATTTCACCAACAACGGTTGTGTAAACAAGTATAACAAATCGCTGCACTGGATTTTTACTCCGCTGCGCTCCGTAAAAACCAGTGAGCTCAATCGTTATACGAAATAGTTTTCTACTTTAAACTGGATTAGAATCATGACCCTTAAAACCAAATGGGTTGATATTTTGTATAATGTTGCGACAGGCAGTAGAAATGTCCGCAACTTTTTTACCCCAATAGGGGCAATCTTCTACGGTCTATTAATATGTGTTTTTGTTGTCATAGCCTTGCATGTAGACAGGTTAATAGGCCTTACCAACATATTTCCAAATCCTCTAAATATAATTTTATCATTACCGATTTTTTCACTAGCTTTGTTTTTAGTAGGATGGTCGGTCCAAAATTTTCTTAAAGCAAAGGGCACTCCAGTTCCCTTCAATCCTCCGCCCCAATTAGTAACGACTGGCCCATACGCTTATACACGGAATCCAATGCTAACTGGTGTATTTTCTCTACTTTTTGGTTTTGGTGTATTATTTGGATCT
>JAZFVY010000193.1:0-2967 GCA_036447975.1 Desulfobacterales bacterium | reverse complement strand
ACTCCGGTGATCTCGACGCTTTCAAGATTTAGGTGAAATCTCATAAAGGTCTGTACGAGACCTTTGAAAAATGCTCAATTTTGTTCAAGTTCAAGGAAGGCGAAAATTTTAACCACAGGAATACATTGAGTATTTTGAGGATTAAAATTTGAGCCTGACACAGAAATTGGGCAAAAGGGGGTGTTTTGCAAAGGTCTCGATAACAGAGAAGGCATAACCGTGACAACTAATGAAACCAAACAGGAAGATAAGAAAATCGTGATTGTGGATTCTGAACTCAAGGATATTATACCAGGATTTCTTGATGATTGGAAAAAAGAGGTAAGGTCTATGAAGGAAGCTCTGGAAAAAGGAGACTATGAGTTTATTCGTAGTATAGGACATAACATGAAAGGAACCGGCGGTGCATGCGGGTTTGACGCTATCACTGAGATGGGCAGAAGCCTCGAGGAGGCCGCAAAGGTCATGGATCAGGAGAGGATCTGGAAAACTTATGACAAGCTTTCTTCTTATCTTAAACGGGTTGAGGTTGTGTATGAATAGTAAGGTTAAGAAACAGGAAAATCTGAATTATCATGGTTTTTGTCAATGGTGTTTAGAAGCCGTTTCTTAACTTCCTGGTGAGACCGTTTAGGCATTTCCAACTTTAGGCATATCAAAGAGCCACAATAATGACTGTCGAAAACAAAACAGTACTTGAAAAATTTAACTACCTGAGTGATTTTATTTGCACGCATGATCTCGAGGGTCGATTTATTAGCCTTAACCCTTTAGCGGCCGATAGCTTGGGATATGCGCCTGAAGAAGTCATCGGCCGGCCCCTCGGCGACTTTATGCCTATAGAATACCGGCAGGACTTCTGCGACGAGTATATGCAGCAGATCAGGAGCCAAGGTGGTTCAAGGGGGGTAACCATATTCTTAGCAAAAGACGGGTCAAGACACTACATCGAGTACCGCAGCACCCTGGTGAAAATGGAGGGAGAAGCTACATACGTCAGTGGTTTCGGCCGCGACATTACCAAGCGGCTGCATGCTGAGCGGGCCTTGGAGTCAGCCAACATTGCCAAAAGCGAGTTTCTTGCCAATGTAAGCCACGAGATTCGTACACCTTTGACCGCCGTCATCGGAATGGCCGATTTGCTCTGGGAGACCACCCTGACTGATGAGCAAAAGAAATTCGTTGAGACCATCCGGTCGTCCGGCGAAAATCTATTGCAACTCATTAACGATATTCTGGATCTGTCAAAGGTTGAGGCCGGGCAGATTAAGCTTGAGAGGTCTCCGTTTAATCTTATGGATGTGGTCAACAAAGCCTGTGAGAACCAGGCATTGCGCGCCCGGGAGAAAGGCCTTAAGCTGAAATGCCAGGTTGGACCTGAAGTGGAGATGTTCATTTTAGGAGACTCAATCCGCCTGCATCAGATTCTGTCCAATCTGATCGGGAATGCCGTCAAATTTACCGAAGAGGGTGAGGTGTTTGTAGAGGTAAGACGACAGGGGGTTCAGGGACAGACAATGGCGGAAAATGCGGGGTCAGGTTTGCAACAGTATCCGGAAAGAACCACGGAGCTGTTGTTTTCCGTGACAGACACCGGGATCGGTATACCGCCGGAAAAGACGGAAGTAATTTTTGACCGGTTTTCACAGGCCGACTCTTCCACCACCCGGAAGTATGGGGGCACCGGGCTAGGTCTGGCTATATCACATCGGCTGGCGAAACTCATGGAAGGACGCATGTGGGTTGAAAGCGAGGTCGGACAGGGGAGCACCTTTTTCTTTACGGCCAAATTTGAGGTTCAATCAGAGGCAGAGCATGTTAAGGCCCCCGGGACCACAGATCTGGAGAAGCCCATGGTTTCATAAGCGAAAAGGTTATGTCATACAAAATGAAGAAATTTGGCATTGCCAAAACAAAAAAGTCGGGTTAATAGAGGACAAAATGGCTATTTCTAAAAAAACTGATCAATCAGCGGCTATTAGCGCCAGTGCGACCATCATTGCAGCCGGCACTAAAATAAATGGAGAGCTTCAGGTTGACTCTATGGTGCACGTTTATGGTGAATTTTCGGGCACAATCAATTCAAACAGTATCGTATCCGTGGGGAAAACCGGACTCATTGAGGGTGACGTCGTCTCCAACAAATTGATCGTCAACGGTCGTTTTGTTGGAACGGCTCATTGTGAGGAGATCGAAATATTGGCCGGCGGAAAAGTGAACGGTCAGATCATTTCCAGCGTCCTGGTGGTCGAAAGAGGCAGCTTTTTCGAAGGGGAAAGCAAGCTCAAAGGATCCGCCAAAGGGAGCGCCGACACTCCGGCTGGTAATTCCGAAGTTGTTGCAAATAATAGTAAGCCCGAAGAGACTGTGCTGGGCAAGCCGAGTTGACTTAACAATTAAGGATTGATTATTTTTTCCTGCGTCTTTGAAATTCTTTCTATTTGGCCAAGTTAAAATCGACTTTGACGTTTTCCCGGGGGACGTGGCGTCAGCTATCATCCACCGTAAAATGGCCGACCAGTTCCTGAATATGTGCGGACATCTTTGCCAGTTCACTGGCCGAAGAATTAACCTGCTGGGCTCCGGCATTTGAATCGCCGGCAGCTTTACTGACACCCTGGATGTTTTCCGATACTTCGTTTATACCTTTAGCAGCCTCTGCTGCGCTTCTGGACACATCATTAACGCCCCTTGCGACTTCGGCTATGGAGGAAGCGATATTGCTTGCACCGGTATTGGCCTGCTGAACGCTGCCGGATATTTCGGTTGCCGTAATTGTCTGTTGTTCAACCGATTTCGTGATAACCGTGGATGATTCATTAATCTTGTTGATGACATCGGCTATGCCGCCAATAGACTTGACAGCCTCTTCAGTGTTGTCCTGAACACCCTCGATCCGCCTGGCTATATCTTCCGCAGCATGAGCGCTCTGACTTGCAAGCTCTTTAATCTCATTGGCAACAACTG
>JAZFVY010000192.1:0-2856 GCA_036447975.1 Desulfobacterales bacterium | reverse complement strand
AGCAGAATATAAGGATTATGACTATGAGAGAGAAAATGAAGATTTGGACATCAATGGTATCCCAAAACCGGGGACAAAAGATTCTGCTGACTATAACGTACACACCAAAGGGATTTATTCAGAAATCCAATACCGGCCTTATGATTATTTTAAAGCCTTGGTAGGTATAAGACATGAAAATCATTCAATGTTCGGAAGTATTAATCTGCCTCGTTACGGAATAATTGTTAATCCTACTGGAAACACAGCAGTTAAGATGAGTACTGGAAAGCATTTTAAGGCACCGACAATGAACGAACTTTACTGGCCAGAGGACGATTATGCAAGAGGTAATCCGGACCTTGAGCCCGAAGAAGGATGGCATGCAAATATCACTGCCGAGCAAAGTCTGTTTGATGAAAAACTATTTTTTGAAGTTTCCTATTTTGAGTGGGATATAGATAATAAAATTGGTTGGGCTGAAAACCCCAATTATCCAGGACCGTGGGGCAACAAATGGACGCCCTCAAACGTGAATTCATATGAAGCTAATGGTTTTGAAGTAGGAACGAATATAAAACCCATCGACCAACTAATGATAGGACTATACTATACATATACGGATGCAGAAGAAGAAAAAAGCGATTCTGCCAAACGTCAGGCAACATATACTCCTGAGCACCAATTCAAAGCAAACTTGACCTATTGGTTTGATTTCGGTTTGACAGTGACAACCATATCTCGTTATGTAAGCGATCGACCAGCACATTATTTAAGTGATACCGATACTAAACCAGATTACACCCTTTCCTCATACTGGACCACTGACATCAAAATCGAGCAACGTTTGCGTGATCACTGGATCCTTTCACTTCAGGCCAACAATATGTTCGACGATGAATATGACACCTATGCGGAAAACTTCACGGATCAATCCACCAGCGTTACAACCATGGAAGGCTATCCTGGAGCCGGTCGATCTGTCTTTTTTAGCGTTTCATATGAATATTGATAACAAATAGAGGAGAAATTATGTTGGACATATTTATAAGCGGTGGGCCGGTCATGTATCCGCTGCTGGCCTGTTCGATCATTATGCTGACCGTGATTATTGAACGGATTTTCTTCTGGGTCAGTATGTATATGTGCCGCAATAAGCCACTTGTGGATGAAGTTCTTGAACTGTGCCGTACTGGAGATTGGGAATCGGTGAGAGTAAAAACCAAGGAGTCGAAAGACTATATTATCCGTATTCTTATAGCCGGAATTCTTCATCGGGACTTTTCCATGACCAAGGCCATGGAATCGGCTGCGGCCGAGGAGATTAAGCTGATGCGCCGGTATAATAGCGTTTTGGATACCATGATTACCGTGGCTCCGCTTCTGGGTATTTTTGGTACTGTTCTCGGAATTATTGTCTCTTTTGAAGTGATGGGAACAGCGGGTATCGAACAACCACAGGCCGTAACCGCTGGAATCGCTCAGGCTTTGATCACGACAGCAGCCGGACTCGGGATTGCGATTCTTTCGGTCTTTCCTTACAACTATTTTAATTCACGGGTTGAAAATGCCGCGCTTGCCATTGAAAAGTATGCGACCAGTCTTGAAATTGTTTACGAAAAGCTGGTCCACCCAAACGTCGAAAAGGAGAAAGACAAGGAATGAAAATCAACTTTCAGACAAATAAAAAAGCCCGCATTGAAATGCTTCCCTTAATCGACATCGTTTTCTTGCTACTGGTGTTCTTTATCTATGCAATGCTTTCAATGGCTGTTCATCGAGGATTACCGGTCGCACTTCCCACGTCCTCCTCTGCTTTAATTGATAAAGAATTAGTGCTCTCCGTTACCGTGAAAACAGATGGAACAATATATATTAACAGAGATCAGATCCCCCTTAATGATTTGACATCGGCTTTAAAAAATAAAACAAAAGAATATAAGGAGCCCGGAGTCCTGCTTTTTGCCGACCGCGACCTTTCATACCAGAAACTCTTTAGTGTTATGGATCAGATCAGGACGGCGGGTATCAATCGAATTTCTCTTCAGGCTGAGGTGAACAAATAGCAGTGAAACGGATTCTAATATCTGCAGTGCTGGCACTGGGGATACACGGTATCCTTTTGGGATCGGAGTGCAGATGGCTCAAGGGGATATCTGTTTCCAGGCCGAAATCACGTAACATGACCATAACATTGGCCTTCCGACAACCCCAAAAGCCGGCGGTTATGAAAAACGCGGCAAAAAAGCCAAACCTTCCGCCTAAAACACCTGTTTCCTTCAAAACTACAAAAAAAAAACAGGTGAGTAATAGCGTTCAAAAACCCAAACATCAAAGAACTGTTGTCGATAGCTCTAAATCTCCGGCTGAATCTGAACAGACCAAATCCAAAGTGGACATGTTGCCGCTTCAATTCGCGAAAGAAGCCAGACCCTTATATCGCGCAAACCCTCTTCCAGAATATCCTAAAATTGCCAGAAGAAGAGGATATCAGGGCAGTGCCGTTCTTGAAGTTCTTGTAGATCGAAATGGAAAAGTTGTTGACTTGCGGGTGGCCAAGACCAGCGGCTACCCGATCCTGGACAAGGCGGCAATAACCACGGTATAAGACTGGTCATTTGAGCCAGGCATGGTTGGTAAAGAAAGGGTGGTCATGTGGGTCAGAATCCCTATTAGGTTTGAGCTTAAATAGCCTGAATTGCTCATGAAGAAATTCCGGTGAAAGTCAAGCCTGAATTTTTTATGCAGCATTTAGGTGGTATTATTCTCATCTTCCGCAATCAATTCCATAAGATATCGGCCGTAATCGTTTGTCAACATGTCAGATGCAAGGTTCGATAGCTCCTCTTTGTTTATGTATCCTAGTCGGTAGGCAAT
>JAZFVY010000191.1:0-2103 GCA_036447975.1 Desulfobacterales bacterium | reverse complement strand
AGACTTTCAGAAACTGTTAGAGAGCTTGATACTTTAACATGCCGGCCATTGAGTGCAGTCCCTTTGCCTTTTACGGCAGTAAAAAGCTCTCCTGTTACAGGGCTCAAAACAACACTGAAAACAGTCTCTCCGCTTAAGGCAAAAGCTATGGAAACTGAAAAAAGGTCGAGCTGATGAGCAAAGTTTGTTGTACCGTCCAGAGGATCGATAATCCATTTAAAATCAGCATCACCCTTATTCAGGCCACTTTCTTCGGCCAAAATGGCATGTTCGGGAAACACTTTTTGAATTGTCTTGATGATCACATTTTCAGATTCGGTATCGGCTTCTGTAAGAAGATCGATAGCCCCTTTTTTTTCGACTTTAGATATCCTGCCATGGTGAGATAGAAGAACGCTTCCGCCATTATAAGCCGCGGCAATACCGACTCTTTTTACAAGTTCTATATCCATCAATTCCTCATATGATATATTGAAGTCTCCATCTTTTTGATAAGAGGCATTAAGGTTGATCCAACTTTGGCTGAGATGGCTGTCCCGTCAAGTGTCCTGCTCAGCCTATTAACGGTTTCTTCGTCAACAAGATCCTTTTTGTTCAGGACACGGATCAATGAAATATTGTGCAGATTAAGGTCGGTAAGTATTCTGTCAACAGACTTGACCTGGTCTTCAAAACGGGGATTGCTGATGTCGATTACATGCAAAAGAAGGTTCGCGCTATCAAGTTCTTCAAGTGTTGCGCGAAAAGCGACCATAAGGTCTTTGGGAAGATTTTTAATGAATCCCACAGTGTCTGTAATGATGACTTCAATATCTTTCGGGAATTTAAGGCGCCTGCTGGAAGGATCCAATGTGGCAAAAAGTCGGCTTTCCGTATGCACATTACTCTTGGTAAGGGTGTTCAACAAGGTCGATTTCCCGGCATTGGTGTACCCGATGATGGAAATAACAGTAAGACCTCTTTTATTGCGCTTCGCCTTTTGCTGCTTTCGATGTTTTCTTACGAGGGACAATCCATTTTCCAACTGTGCTATGCGGTCATAAACCCGCCTGCGGTTTATCTCAAGCTTTGTTTCTCCCGGCCCACGACCGCCGATACCGCCGGTTAAACGTGACATGGCAGTATTCTTTGTAACAAGTCGTGGAAGCAGATACTTGAGCTGGGCATGCTCAACCTGAAGTTTTCCTTCCTTTGTTTGTGCACGTTGAGCAAAAATATCAAGAATCAATTGGGTTCTGTCAATAATTTTCAGATCTATTTGATTAGTAATCGCACGGATTTGGGCTGGATTTAATTCCTGATCAAAGATGATTATCGTTGCCCCTTTCTGAAGCGCAAGGATGATCAGATCTTGAAGTTTTCCCGGGCCCATAAGGAATTTGGAATTCACCTTGCGGCGTTGCTGCAGCACAGTTCCGACGATTTCAATACCACTGGAATCAGCCAGTTCTTCCAGCTCTTCCAAAGAGTCCATGGCGGGCTGTTTGGAGGTTGTTGTAACACTGACAAGGAGCGCCCTTTCTTTTCCTGTATTTGCCTCATATAAAGACTTTACATGGGCAAGTTCTGCTTCAAGGGAGTGGATAAGATCAAGGCATCCGATATCGAGTTCGTTGGGCTTCAAAGGCTTAAAGATCTGGAACGGCTTTCCGTCTGAACTGTTTGGCAAGATATGACCCACATGAACCTGATGAAGGTAACCCGCCTTGGTCATTGTAATTGCAGCCATGATGTCGAGCCTCAACAGAGCAAGGTCGGTGAGGTCATCTCTTGTCAGGGGCTCATTGTTTAGGTGGGTGTGTATACATCTGAGCCCCTTCAAACGGCCTGGAGCTGTGCGATATTCACTGGTATCTGGAATAACAATCCCCTGAAAGTTTCCTACAATGACAAAGGCTATCTTTCCCTGTCGGTTTATTAGAAGACCAATCTGACGACGTATTTCATGGGAAAGTTTGCTTATATCACTAGCAAGTTCGAATGTGACAAGAAACTGAGGTGGAAGGCGACGGCGGTACAGATTTTCAATCCTGCGGATCTGGTTGGCCTTTAGTCCGCCGATATTCCCGAAAATCCTTTTCATATTGATTTAAGCGGTTGTTT
>JAZFVY010000190.1:0-4980 GCA_036447975.1 Desulfobacterales bacterium | reverse complement strand
TCCAGGCCATTTTGCAAATCGCCCAGCCCAGTGTTTCCAAACACCTTAAAATACTTGAAAATGCCGGACTTGTAGAATCTAAAAAAGATGGTTTATGGGTCAATTATCATCTTACGGATGGAAGGGCTTCTCCCTATGTAGCCAGCATTCTGGGAAATCTCAGGCACTGGATGGAGGATGACCCCGGATTAACTGAGAACATTAAAAAACTTCCAGATGTTCGGCGTGAAGATATATGCAAGAAATAATATGTGTATAGCTAAATAAGCATATAGCTATTGAGACCTTTTCAAAACGCTCCCTTTTGCTCAATTACTGTGTCAGGCTCAACATTTTGCACGAAGTGAAGCTTTAGCTTTATCCTCAAAATACTCCATGTATTCGTGCCTGCCCCGTAGGTCCGGAAGATCGTACGGGGTGGTTAAAATTTTCGCCTTTCCCTCTGGGGCGTAGGCCCCACGGGCCGGAGGCTTGAACTTGAACAAAATTGAGCATTTTTCAAAGGTCTCTTATTTAGTTTGCTCGAAATCCGTGTTATATTCTGGAGACTGTGATTATGAAAGAACGCACAAAATTATTAATTATCGCATCTATCTTTCTTGCCTGCTACTATATACCCTGGGACAGTTCTAATATACGGCAGGCCGGGCTTGAAGCCTTTATGATGCTCCAGGAATATGCTCGCGAACATGTTTTAACCTGTCTGATCCCTGCTTTTTTTATTGCAGGAGCCATTTCTGTCTTTGTTTCTCAAGCTGCTGTGCTTAAGTATTTCGGGGCTCAGGCCAAAAAGATCCTCGCCTATTCAGTTGCTTCTGTATCAGGAACAATACTTGCGGTTTGCTCTTGCACTGTCTTGCCGCTGTTTGCCGGTATATATTCCCGCGGCGCCGGTATTGGCCCGGCAACCGCCTTTCTGTATTCCGGGCCTGCCATCAACGTGTTGGCTATTACGTTGACAGCGAAAATACTTGGATGGCAGTTGGGTCTGGCCCGTGCCGTTGGAGCGATTATTTTTGCTGTTATAACCGGGCTTCTCATGGCCTTTTTCTTTCGAAAGGATGATACCAAACGCACAACCGGCAAGATTTATGTGCCGGATGAAGAGGCTAAAGGTCGCAGCCTAATGCAGGATACGCTTTATATGCTGACTATGGTGCTGATACTGATCTTTGCAGCCTTTGCAAGGCCTGCTGAAGGATCTGAAGGTTTCTGGCCGGCAATATTTGCAGCAAAATGGTATATCACCATTGCCCTTTTGATTGTCTTGCTCCTGATGCTAAAGACCTGGTTTAAGAAAGATGAACGGATCGATTGGGTGCAATCGACCTGGGGTTTTATGAAGCAGATTTTTCCGCTGCTGGGCGCAGGGGTGCTGTTGGCCGGCTTTTTTCTGGGCCGTCCGGGTCATCCTGCACTGATACCCGAGCATTACATCCAGGTCCTTATGGGCGGTAATTCCGTTTGGGCCAATGTTTTTGCCTCTTTATCGGGTGCCCTCATGTATTTTGCAACACTCACCGAGGTGCCGATTCTTCAGGGCCTTATCGGCTCAGGCATGGGCAAAGGGCCGGCCCTGGCCCTGCTGTTGGCAGGACCCGCCCTGTCGCTTCCGAATATGCTGGTTATCGGCAATGTCATGGGCGTTAAAAAAACCGCTACGTTTTGTTCAATTATTGTTGTCATGTCAACTATCGCCGGCCTATGCTACGGCTGGATAGCGGGATAAAAAAGGTCTGTTATGTCAAAAGACGATGTCAAGCAAATCAAAGTCGGTAGCTACACTACAGGCATTATAGGGCTGAAATATGTTGTCGAGGAAGTCGCAAAAGAATTTGCCGAAAAACAGGATGAAGAAATCCAGGCTGAACTCCTGAAACGTCTTTCCAAGAAAAACTACATCTCAGACCGTACACGCGAGAGCTATGGCAAGGCCTTTTTACGGGAATTTAATATATTTCTCGGGAAACCGCATAATGAGGATGATTCAGAAGGGCTTGAGATAAAGGTTTTGGGACCGGGATGTGCCCAGTGTGACAGGCTGGAGATGGAACTCATGGAAATAATGACCGAAATGAATTTACCTGCTGATTTGGAACATATAACCGACATCAAAGAAATCGGTAAATATGGCGTAATGGGTATGCCTGCTCTTATTGTTAATGGAAAAGTTATGTGCACAGGCAAGGTGCCAACAAAAAGAAAATTGAAAGAATGGCTAAGTGAATTTGTATGATTTATAATGGATTGGGAGGGAGAAAGATGGAAATAAAAGTATTGGGTCCTGGTTGTCCGAAGTGCGAACAAACCGCAAAACTTGTCGGTGAAGCAGTTGCCGAGGAAGGTGTTGATGCCCGGATAGAGAAGGTGACCGATGCCATGGAGATCGCAGGATATGGCGTCTTTGGAACACCGGCAGTTGTTATTGACGGCGATGTCAAGAGTGTTGGCAAAATACCCAAAAAGGAAGACATCAAGATATGGATAAAAAATTAACTTGTCCGGCTTGCACGAGAGCAGCCCATTTCAGGGGCAATCCAAAGCTTGGTCCTATGGGTCAGGATTTTTTACTAAAATGCATATCATGTGAGATAGGTGCGACGTATCATCGGGATCGGACTTGGTTTGAATAGGTTAATTGAATCATTTTAACATTGAAAGCATGCGGAATGAACAAATATCAAAAAATTAATGCGGCAAGAAATGTGCTGGAATTGTCCGAACGTGCAACCATGGAAGAAATCAAGTCTAATTACAGGGCACTTATCCGAAAATGGCATCCGGACAGATGCAAGGCAAACAGGGAAAAATGCAAGGAAATGACAACCAAGATTATCGCTGCATACAGGATTATTTGTGATTACTGTAATAATTATAAATTTTCTTTTTCCGAAGAAGAAGTCAGCAACTACCTCTCAGCAGATGAGTGGTGGTTTGAACGTTTTGGCAAAAATTCTTTTTGGGGAGAGGAAAAAAAATCAAAATAGCCTATGAACAGCAATCATAGAATGACCTAAACGAAAAACTGGGTTTTCGGTCAAGTACTACTTATTTTAAAGTTCGGATTTTGTGCAGGAATAGTAAAAGTAAAGATGCTTCCTTTACCTTCCCCTTCACTTTCCACCCAGATTTGGCCACCATGCAATTCGACAAAATTTTTGGTCAATGCCAACCCCAGGCCGGTTCCTTCGAAATGTCTTCCCAATGATGAGTCAGCTTGCACAAAAGCGTCGAAGATTCGTTTCTGGTCTTCAGGTTTGATGCCTACACCGTAATCAGTTACGCTTATTTCAATCATTGGTTGTTTTTCCCCATCTTGTGGATCCACAGTCCTTGCGGATACCTTCACCTCTTTTCCTTCAGGTGAGAACTTGATACTATTGCTCAGGAGGTTTAAAAGTATCTGTTTAAACTTTACCTGATCGGCTGTAATAGTGGAGAGTCCCTGTTCAATTTCAAGAGACAGGTCAACGTCTTTTTTGTCGGCAAAAGTTTTGACGATATTAAGAGTGTTTTCTAATAGACTCGAAATTTCAAACTGTGATAATTCAAGTTTTTGATGCCCTGATTCGGCCACTGAAATATCAAGTATCTCGTTTATTAAGTTGAGAAGGTGACGCCCACTGAGAAGAATGTTGTTAACCTTTTTGGATTGTTTTTCGTTAAGTGCCCCATATCCCCCCTTCTCCATGTTTTCCGAAAAACCGATTATGGAATTTAATGGGGTGCGAAGCTCATGGCTCATGTTGGCGAGAAATTGACTCTTGGCGACACTAGCGGCTTCCGCTGTCTCTTTTGCAATTTTTAACTTTTCTTCCGTCCGGATGCGTTCTGCGATTTCTATCTGCATTTCTTTATTTGTTTTGGCAAGCTCTGCGGTTCGCTCCTGCACACGGGTTTCTAATTCGTCATGAGCTTTTTTTAGAGCCTTCTCAGCCCGTTCTCTTTCAGTGATCTCCTGTTGAAGTTGACTGTTCGCATTTGTAAGTTCTAATGTGCGATTTTGAAGCCTTTTGGCATGTCGCTCGATTTTTGAATGGAGCAGGGCATTTTCCAGAGCAAAACCTATTTCTCCTATCATGATGGATAAAATTTGCTCATCGGTAGAATCAGAAACCTGTTTATCTCTCCAAGTGGAAAGAATCAGTACCGCTATTAATTGTTTTCTGGCAAAAATTGGCATACACAGAAATGATGGCGGTTTATATTGCGGGTCGTTTGTATTGAGGGTTCTTGGATCAATATCGAGATTTTGAACGAGAAGGGGTTTTTTACTGGATACAACCTGGCGGACAGAGGATTTATCGAAATTTATGTAAGAACCTTCTTGTGGTCCGGATTGAAGCCCTTTTGAAGCTACAACACGAAAACGCTCTTTTTTGGAATCAACCATAAATACTGATCCGATTTCCGATTTTGTTACTGCCATGGCTTTTTCCAGTAATGCGTTCAGCAATTCTCTGAAATCCAAGCTCTTGCTTGCAATTTCATTAAGTTCTTTTATGGCAAAAAGTTCAAAAACTCTCCGTTTTAGTTCTTCGGTCGATTCCTCAAAATTTTTCATCAAGGTGCTAAATGAAACGGATATATCATGCAGTTCGGTTGTATCCTTTTGCATTTCGATCAATAGTTTATCACTGCCTTCTTTTTTATTTATGATATTCGTTACTACTAAAAATTTGTCAAAAATTTGGCGAAGAACCATCAAACCAGCCAATATAAGAACGAGAGTTAATGCAAAAATAAGCATCTGGGAAATATTCAACTGGATATGGCCAGTACTATAAATATTATAGACGACAATGAGAAAGGGAAGACCAATAACTAAAGTTTGAATCATCAAAAGCTTATTTTTCAATCCCATTCCTTCACCGTTTGTTTTTCTGCTGCGAAGTAATGCCATTTCTGTCTCCTTTACAACCTAAATTCTGAGACCTTTGTAAAACGTCCCCTTTTGCCCAATTTCTGTGTCAGGCTCAA
>JAZFVY010000189.1:0-2564 GCA_036447975.1 Desulfobacterales bacterium | reverse complement strand
AATTATGGGCATTTAATAATCAAGCAAATCAACCCCATCGGGTATAAAAATCAAAACTTTTCCTTGACAATATAACCGATAGGTATTATTTCTCATTAACCCATTGCTATTATACCCGCTCGGGTATAGCAATCTCTCATGACCACTGTTGATGGCTTAATGAGATAGAATTTCGCATAAATCTAAAGCATATAATCCCGAAAGGGTATAACCTCAATTGAGGTGTAATTGTGAAGCTAAAAAACTTTGTAAAAAAGCAGCGTAAAACCCACGGACTGACCCAAATGAAGCTTGCCCAAAAGGCCGGGGTTGGATTGCGGTTTATCAGAGAGTTGGAGCAGGGCAAGGCAACTCTGAGGATGGACAAAGTGAACCAGGTTCTTCAATTATTTGGCAAAACTCTTGGCCCTATTGATTGGCTTCCGGGCATTGAGATTGAGAATAAAAAATAAATGGCAGAAAAACAGAAAAAAGCGTTCGTCTATTTATGGGACAGGAAAGCCGGCGTTCTTGAACAAACAGAAAGGGGATATCGCTTTTCTTATGACCCGGAATACCTTTCCTCACAAAAGGCTCAACCCGTGAGCCTCACGCTACCTCTGACTGATGAGCCTTACGAAAGTAATCGGCTGTTTCCTTTTTTTCTAGGGCTGATCCCTGAAGGCTGGCTTCTGGACCTTACCAGCCGAACGTTAAAGATAGATCCGGAGCGTTCTTTTGATATCCTTCTTGCTACCGGCGCTGATTGCATTGGGGCCGTCAAAGTTCTTCCTATGGATGAGGAAAATAATAAATGATCGATACATGTCTTTCATGTCAAACACCTGAACCCGGCGACAACCTTTTAAATGGATACCACCCAAAATGCTCGAAAGCGCTTTTTGGAACTCGTCAGCCCCCAAGTGTGCCCTTTAAAAGCACTGAGGTGACTGCTGAAGCTCAAAAAATGGTCGGCAGAATGTCGATCTCGGGCGTACAACCCAAACTTTCTGTTATCCATGATCGCAAACGCCATGCGTTAATTGTGGTTGATACTGGAGGACTCTATATTCTCAAACCCCAGACTGATCGATTTGAATCACTACCTGAAAACGAGAATCTGTGTATGAACATTGCATCTGCTTATGAGATTGCAGTTCCGAATCATGGGTTGTTACCGCTGAAAGACAACCGGTTGTCATATGTTGTGAAGCGCTTCGATCGGTTTGAAGACGGTTCAAAACTCCAGCAAGAAGACTTTCAACAGCTTCTTCAAGCCGATGATAAATACTCTGGTTCCTATGAAAGCATCGCAAATTTTATAAAGAAACATTCCGATGTCCCGGGACTCGATCTGATAAGCCTGTTCGAAAGGGCCTTGCTCTTTTTCGTGCTGGGTAACGGTGACGCACATTTGAAAAACTTCTCACTAGTTAGAAGGGAAGAAATAGGTTACCAGCTTTCGCCGGTCTATGACATCGTCAACTCCAGACTTGTACTTCCTGAAGAGAAAGAAGAAATGTGCCTCAGCCTTCAAGGAAAGAAAAATCAAATATCAAAAAAAGATTTTCAGCGGCTGTCCGAACATTTTGGACTGCGCAGCAAACAGGTTAATAACGCTCTGGAACGCCTGAATGCCCTCGGATTTTTAATTGAAACGATGATCGAGCAAAGCTTTTTAAATGACCGATTGAAAAATCGATTTCTCGATATTTTTCGGAAAAGAATGGAACGAATTTTTAAATAAATGTCGAGTTCGAATTTTAAAAAAGCTCCATCTGGGCCGAATTTTTATCAGTTACAGTATGGCGTAAATTTTGGCTGACGTCGTCAAGGTTGTGTTCTTGAAGTTCGTCAGGCCAACCTTTACAAAATTCTTGCTGTGGCTTATCAGAGTATTCAACTTCAAATTTCCCCGCTCCCAGCTTCGTGACTTTCAAAGGATCATTAAATATCAATTCCTTTTCTTGTGCGGTCATCACTGGGAAGCCATAGTATGCATTTTCGTATTTGAATCCGCCTTTTGTTTTTAACCGATCAACGATAAACTCCATATGTCTGGCGAGTCTTTTCCGAATTAATTGCTTGGACGAATCAACGATAACATCCTTAATGCGTTCAATAGTATTTTCCAGAGTAGGGTCTATTTCATAGCCGATGCTGTTTCTTCCAGAAGCAATTGCGGCAGCGGTTGTTGTTCCTGTTCCCAAAAAAGGATCAAGAACAGTATCGTCTTTGGCCGAATACATGTTGATCAACCTATATACAACCTCAAATGGGTAGGCAGCACTTCTTAATCGGGGATTTTTGTCGTTGATAGCTTGCGGTGTTCCCTTGACATCAAACCATACATCCGAAAACCAGCTATTCCGTTCCTCCCAAAAAATAGCGCTTTCACGCCTTATCCTTTTATCTTCTTCCTTCTTGAACTCCCTTTTCGGGCCTTTTCTTAAAATTAGAATGTACTCATGTTCCAAGGTTACATATGCCCCGGCTGGGAGCATACCCGATCCCATGAACTTGTTGGGCGCATTGGTCTGTTTGCGCCACAATATGCATGGAAGCGCCGAGAAACCAAGCTCCAA
>JAZFVY010000188.1:0-4052 GCA_036447975.1 Desulfobacterales bacterium | reverse complement strand
CGGGAAAACTCTTTCATGAGAAGATAGAAAAAACCGACCAAAAATAAGTTTATCACAGCTGTAATGAAGAATCCGCCTTCAAAGCCGATTTCCCGAATAATCCCTCCCATAGAAGCAGAACTTGCCATCATCCCAAAATAGATACATGTATTATAGCCGCCCATTGCGAGTCCTCGGGATTCAAGAGAAACGACTTCAGCAATAAGGGCGCCGACAGAAGTAAAGGCCAATCCCATACTGGCCCCGAATGCAATAGCAAATGTCACAAAATGAATTGTACTCTTTGATATTGCAAAACCCGCCATGGAAGCGGCAAATCCAATAAATCCTATAACAACGAGAGTGCTGCGATTTACAACCTTATCGCTCAAATGACCAAAGGGAATCCGAGATAAAGCGTTGGCGAGTCCCTGGACTGCGAAAACAAGACCAATTTGCCAAACTGTAAGGCTTTGGTTTTGAGCGTGGAGAGGAAGAAATGTAACAAACATTCCAAGACCGAAACATCCCCCAAAAGTTACAAGCCAGCAACTAAGGAGAGGGCGATTTTTCAAAAGCTCTCTTACAATGATTGAGGGTTTTCGCTTTTTGGGTCTGTCGGCAATAACGAGATGAGCGGGAGGCAAGAAAAGGACGACAACCCAAAATGATAAGAAAATGATTGTACCGGAAATGAGAAAAACCTGGAGAAATCCCCTTTGTTGAGCGATGAATCCGCCGATTGCGGGACCTAAGCTCATTGAGGTGTAAATGGCCGTTGTATACCAGCCATATGATCGTCCTAAATGAGTTATAGGGGAAAAATCAGCTACAAAGGACATCATCGTCGGACCAAACGCGGCCAGTCCAGCACCGAAAAGAAGATAGATCCACATGATTTGCATTGGAGTTTTGCTAAAATAGAGTAAAAATGAAGTGACTGACAGCACAATAAGACCAAGAGACGCAAAAAGTTTACGCCCAAAGCGGTCGGAGAGTATGCCAAGGGGCAAAGACATTATTCCTGCTATGAGCAAAAAAGCAGAATTGATTATTCCTATTTGAACAGTATCAGCACCAATAGATCGGGCGTAAAGAGGTATTACAGGAAGGCGCATGTATGAACCCAAATAGCCTATGAAGGCTACCCCGCAGCTAATGAACAGCAAGGTTCCATAAGACGGGGGTCGCCACTTACTCTGTGCCAAGGTTCTCATTCTGACCTCTGAAAGGGTGTGATTGAGGTCAAAACTTTTGATGACAACCTTTTGACCTCAAATTAAAAGATTTGTTTTTTTAATACGCTCAACCGTAATAAAACAGTATGTCCTAAAGTCCTGCTTCGGGCAATGGTTATGATCAAATCTCAATTATTACTAGAACCTATCTCAAAAATAAGATTAGGGTTCAGTGCAAGGCGCGAAACGGTGAAAAAGCGGAGCATACACGTAGTATGTGAGCATTTTGAACCATTTCGCAACGCCGCTATGGGCACTTAGATTGTTTTTGAGATAGGTTCTATTATGATTCAAGTAATGATTCCGGAATTACGTAGAAACGATTCAATATCGTGCCAGAAAGAGTCCCAGCTCGGCGGGCAGTCGTTATGTCCGGTGTCATAGGTTATCATTTTGCCTTGCTGTGCTGCCTGGAACAGGGCAGTCCCATGCTTATAGGGGATGACATTGTCAAACTTGCCGTGAATAACAAGAACCGGTCCGAGATAGTTGCGGACGACTCTGAGATTGTCAAAAGGATCACGGATCAGAAAGCCGGGAATGAGGTATTTTGGTGCAAATGAACGGGTACTGATAAATGTCGACATCAGGATAAGTGCCGAAGAAGGCCTATTATCGGCAAGTGTGCACACCGCGCCACCGCCTAGGGAACGTCCGAATAAAACGATTCTGGAAGGATCGATATCCTTCCTATCAACAAGAACATCGTAAGCACTATTAAATACTTCCGTGATGCTTTTTTGGGAGGGAGCTCCATCCGACCGTCCGTATCCGGGATATTCTACAAGTAATATCCCTATCCCGAGACCATTGAACTTCGAAAGCTCATTGGGCCAGAAGTCGATAAGTTCTCCGTTGCCATGTGCGAAAATAACTGCCGGCTTTTGTTTTGCATCAGGGTCGGGGGTCGGGGGTAGAAACCATGTTTCGACCTTTCCGAAACTCGTATTTATCCAAATCTTCTCCAAGCCGAAAATATCTTCATTGTTAGAAGGGGTCTTAACAAGATAGCGTGGGAAAATAATATGTCGCTGCGTCAGAAAAAGTAGGCCACAATAGGTGAAATAGAAAAAGAGCGTCCAGGCAACAATTTTAATCAGGATGTTCATATTTTTCTTCACCACGAAGCACACGAAAAAACACGAAGATTTTTTGATTCCGGCTCGTCCGGTTTAGGGTAATAAATTATGTTTTTGGACACAACTTGTTAATGCTTGATAATTACTTTCCAGCCATCGATTCAAACGCACGCTGTGCCGGAGATATTTCAAGTATTCCCGGGGATCGGAAGAGGTACTGTAAAAATCGCTTAAGGTCCAGTCAAGCACAGACAGATTGCCCATGTGGATCATTTCAGGAAGATATTCCAGCTCAAGCTGATTTAATGGTCCAATGGCTTTGATCTCTTTGGCAGCTTCTTGATATGACACCAAAAAGTTGTCGACCCTGTCAAGCAGCAGATTCCCATCCCAGGTCTCATCCCAGGAAGAACAAAAATAGATTATTGCAAGACCCACGTCTAAGCACCTGGCATCCATTCTTGACCAATCAAAATCAAATACTCCTGTTACTTTCCCATTCTGGAATTTAAGATTTCCGGGGTGATAATCTCCATGAATGGCGAGGCGGGGCATTGAATCGTAAGCGCTGTTTGAGGGTATTTTAGTTAATATTCTGAGCAAATATTCAAATTGCTTTAAAAAATAAATATCAAAAGGTGATTTACCGGTATTCCGAGCATACCCTTTCCATTGTTTGGCCATCAATTTAATCTTATGGATAATGCTCGGTGCCTTCCAACTTATGATACCTTTCCAATCGTATATGGTGTTGTGGTACAAGGCAAGAATCTTTGCTGCATTTATTAACTCTCGGTCAGAGCAGAATGGAGTGTCCCAACTGTATTTGTCTTTTCCTGGCAAGTAACTAAAAATAGCAGCATATTTTTCTTGGGCTTGATCAATCAAGTGCCGGCCGGTCTTAACGTAGGTTGTGCCTTCTTTTGTTGCAATGATAAGTGGGGAAAATTTGAACTTTCGTTTTTGTAGTTCATTCAGTAAAGCATGTTCAAACCTGATTTTTTCTTCATGGGTTCCTGTTCTGTAACGTCTCAACAGATACCGGCTTTTTCTCTGGTCCCGAAGGACTTCGATTTCAAAGCTGTCATTGATATAACCATGTGTGATCCGTTCTTTACGGATTAACTGGCCAAGATCGTAATGTTCAGTAAGAATTTCCCTATTGCTTCTTAAGATATCATTTTGCATTGTAATGGAATCTTTGTTTTCAAAGGTTGACGGTCTCGTAAAAAGTCCAACTTCTGCGTTATGCTGCATTTCGTAATCATTCAACGTACGATAAGTGCGCCTCATGATTACAAAATTTGCACGCCTTGAATTTGAACTTTTTACGAAACCGTCTAAATCGGACTTTTTACGAGTTTATCAAGGTTGATTGCCGTGTCATGATATTACACCCCAAAATATCTTTTTCGGAGCTTTAGATTAATAATTGATCGGCAATAATTTTTCAAACTTTCTTTTAAAAAGGCTTTCAAGGAGTTAGCCTTCTTTTACGGAAAAATGGCAGATATTGTGTTTTTTTCCCCTTGACATACAATATATAGTGTGAAAGAAACAATCTCACTTTTTATGACAGGTTTGTTTTTGGAATATAGAGTGCCTCTGGCAGGTCTGTTTTTGAGAACTTGTTGATTTTTTGTATAAAAGTTAATGATCAAGATAAATTTCCTGCAACTTAGATATTCACGAGACCTTTGAAAAATGCTCAATTTTGTTCAAGTTCAAGTCGAAGATCCCGGACTTTGAGCCTGAC
>JAZFVY010000187.1:0-4614 GCA_036447975.1 Desulfobacterales bacterium | reverse complement strand
GCGGCAATAAAATTCAATATCCCCTATGCGACGACAATTGCCGGGGCCATGGCAATTTGCAAAGGTATTACAGCATTAAAGAAAAAAAAGCTTTCGGTTAAAACCATTCAGGAGTATAATAGTTGACTCTGATAAACTGGGAAACTCGAAGCACGAAATTCAATACAAATCCGCGAGAAGCATCACGACGGGATAAATCCGAATGCTCAAATGTTCGAAACAATAAAGATGCTATCCAATCAACTGCGGCTAATCTGTTTTGATCATTTGAATTTTTGTCTGCCCAGTGAAATGCAAAGTATATTTCACCGGGGTCATTCGATATTGTTTCTCGGTTATCCCCGTCGGGATGCTTCGCACTATATTAGGATTTCGGATTTCATGTCAATTGAGACTTATTAGCTGCTGTGATTATTTTGCCGAAAAATGCATAAAAATTATTATTAAGGACATAAATGGATCACATGGGAAAACCCCGCGAGGCTTGCGGAATATTTGGAATTTATGGCCACCCTGAAAGCGCAAAGCTGAGCTATTTTGGTCTGTATGCGCTTCAACACAGGGGGCAGGAGAGCGCCGGCATCGCCGTTGCCAGGAATAAAGATATTGACGGACACAACGGCATGGGACTTGTGCCGGATGTTTTTGACATGACCCATCTGGAACAATTGGAAGGGGGAAGTGCCATTGGTCATGTAAGGTACTCCACTACGGGGAGCTCGATACTTGCTAATGCACAGCCATTTGTTGTCCATCATCGTAATAAATCGTATGCAATCGCCCATAACGGCAATCTTGTAAATGCGCATACACTTAAAAGGGAGCTCGAAGAGGCTGGTTCGATTTTTCAGACCACCATGGACAGTGAAATTTTTCTCCATTATTTTGTCAAAAGCTTAGAATACGGCTTTGAAGGCGCCCTGGTTGAAACTGTATCCCGAATTAAAGGGGCTTTTTCTTTTGTTATGCTGACCAGCAGGGGTGAAGTTATCGGGATCAAGGATCCTAATGGTTTCCGGCCATTATGTCTTGGAAAGCTCAATGGGCATTATGTTTTGGCTTCGGAAACCTGTGCGCTGGATTTGGTCGAGGCTGAGTTTGTACGTGAGCTCGATCCCGGAGAAATCGTTATTATCAGTGAAGACGGGATCAAGAGCATCAAAACAGAGGTGTCTGAAAACCGGTCATTCTGCATCTTTGAATTCATATACTTTGCTAGACCCGACAGCACCATATTCGGGCAGAATGTTTATCAAACAAGGAAGGCTCATGGACGATGCCTTGCTGAAGAAGCACCCGTTGATGCCAACCTGGTTATGCCCTTTCCCGACTCTGGAACTTATGCCGCTTTGGGTTATTCAGAAGCGTCTGGAATTCCTTTTGAGATGGCCATGATCCGGAATCACTATGTGGGTAGAACATTCATACAACCTACCCAGAGTATGCGAGATTTTGGTGTAAGGGTGAAACTTAATCCGGTAAAAAAACTTCTCAAAGGAAAAGATATCATAATAATTGAAGATTCTATAATAAGAGGAACCACGGTTAAAACAAGGGTGAAGACACTCCGCGAGCTCGGTGTAAAGAGGATACATATGCGCGTGGGAGGACCTCCCCATCGGTTTCCCTGTCATTATGGTATCGATTTTTCAACAAGGGGTGAGCTGGTTGCCTCAGACAAACACGAAAAGGAACTCGCTGATATTCTCGAACTGGATACACTTTACTATCTCAGCCTTGAAGGACTGTTGGAATCAACCGGCATAACAGATCCGGCAAACAACTTTTGCAAAGCATGTTTTGACGGATGTTATCCTGTGGCATTTGATGAGTTTCTTTCCAAAGACTGCCTTGAAAGGAGGTAGAATGCTTGAATCAAAATACCTGACAGATAATGTTCAAAATATACAGAAGCTTATGGTGATTCCCGCCTTAAGGAAATTTGAAACAAAAAACCTCGGAAAACTCCTCAGACTCAGCAAGATACGGCAATATGAAGATGGAGAGATGATAATCAAGGAAGGCGATCTGGACAAATGGCTTTACTTTCTTCTATCCGGAAAGATACGTGTGATAAAAGGGGGGATAGATCTCAGCGCCATTGAAAAGATGGGTGAAATGTTCGGTGAAATAAGACTTATCGATAGTCTTAGCAGGTCTGCCTCAATTTTTGCAGTAGGCAGCACCGTATGCCTTGCGGTGGATACTTCAGCTGCAGGCAAGCGAGGCTTTGAAGATGAAAGAGCAGATTTTTTATTATTATTATACAGAATGTTTGCAGAATTCGCTTCTTATCGGTTGCGTTTAACAAACGAAGAACTGATCAAGTTAAAAAAGGACCTCAAAGGACGCTAGGCCGGATGAAAAAAACCGTTGCCTTTTCTAAAGATGCCACAAATATTTTCTTTCATATTCTGACAAATTGCAATCTCAAGTGCCGGCACTGTTATATCAACCCGGAGCAGCACGGAGAAAAGCCGCTTCCTCCAGAAACCTTAGAAGCATGGCTCGAGGTGTTTGCCAAAAAGAGCAAGGAGGCAAACGTCATCTTTTTGGGCGGAGAGCCAACAATGCACCCGACCCTTTCACTTGCCGTAAAAAAAGCAAAAGCACTCGGCTACAACTCCATTACCATCGATACAAACGGTTATCTGTTTAATGATATCCTTTCAAAGGTAACTCCCGACGATGTGGACTATTTTAGCTTCAGCCTAGATGGCGCCACCCGGCAGACAAACGATATGATCCGGGGGAAGGGTTGCTATGATAAATGCATCGCAGGGATCCGGAAGGCGATCACAAGAGGGTTCCACACCAGTCTCATCTACACTGTAAGCGCGGATAATATTCTTGAACTCGACTTGATGCCCCCCCACCTTGAGGATCTGGGAATAAACAGATTTTTCATACAGGTCATCGGCATCCGGGGAAAATCTGCCAAAAGAGGTCGTGAAAGGCTACAGGTTTCTCGGTCCGAATGGTTAAAAATAATTCCTGTTGTGGCTCAAAAAATAGCCCGTCTGGGTATAACGGTTATATATCCGAAAGTTTATTTAAGCCTGGACGAACCCTTTGAATGCGCCGGTCTGGTTGCAGAAAATTATTTTATATTTCCCAACGGCAGGGTATATCGATGCCCCTTGTGTGAGGATTTTCCTTTACACAGTAAGATTTTTAAGGATAACATACTGCTCAACACTCCGAAGATAAACGAATATGATCTCTTCGAACTTAACATTCCTGAAGGATGTGTTATGAACAAACTCATACAGCCTGATAATCTAAGCTATAAAAATGATGGTATGCCTGAATACAAAGTAGCCTGCTGCATGTTAAAAGAAGAAGTGCGTGGTTAACAAACAGGGTGCTCCCTGCAACCGTTGAGCCCGAATTTCTCATGAAGAACATCAAACAGAATGGAAAAATAATACGATATTAATAGATTATACATTAATTTATCTCAAGTTCGTAATTGCAGACAGTAATAGTGCAAAATAAAAAAAGGCATTTGATGTTCTTTATGAGAAATGTGGGTTAGTTAGGATTTTTAATGAAGAATTTATTCTGGTTTGAAAGGACTTTTTCATGGAATGTCCACATTGTGAGAGTATTGATAACAAAGTGATCGATTCCAGGCTGACGAGAGAACGATTTTCCATCAGACGTCGCCGTGAATGTTTAACCTGCTCAGAACGTTTTACAACCTATGAATCGACTGAAGAGCGATTACTGCCTGTTTTGATTAGAAAAAAGGCAGGAATGGGGGCGACAAAAACAAAGCTCAAGACCATGCTGTCATTTTTGTCGGATACTTTAAAGACACTGTCCGGAGAGACCGAGAACCTCATTGACAAAGTGGACAAACTTGACAAGGCTTATGCAGCCGAGGAATCTAAAAGAAAGACTGTAGCCAGGATGGCGTCAAAGAAAAAAGCGTCTGTAAAAAAGCCTGCTGTCCGCAAAACAACCCCCATGTCAGCCACGGATATGGTTGTCAAGATTATTAAACGGCATAAAAAGGGCGTTGGCATTGCAAAATTAAAAGACAAAACAGGATTTGATGACAAAAAGGTCAGGGGTATTGTTTACAGGGCAAGTAAACAAGGCAAGATAAAGCGCGTAGGTAAAGGTGTTTATGTAAAACACTAACCCGAATTGAACACTTCAAGCAACATCCGGAATTAAGCAGAAAAGCAGGAGATACGTGCAAACAATACGTCAGCAGATAATCGAATTTTTGAGTAATAAGGAGATGGGTGCCAGGGAATTATCCCAGACAGTGGGAATTCGGGAAAAAGAGGTTTATGACCATCTTTCTCATATTGCGCGTTCTGTAAATGCCCGGGGAAAAAAACTTGTTATCATACCTTCACGTTGTTTGGAGTGTGGATATATTTTTGAAGACCGGAAGCGTTTTTCCCCTCCGAGTCGCTGCCCGCGCTGCAAAAGCGAGCATATACAGGATCCGACTTACCGGATCAGTTAGCGTCCATCCAGAAACAGCATCTTTCGGCCCAATACTGCGTTCTCGGATTTTTTCGATCCTCGACGTAGGCGCACTACGCCTGCGGTCGAAAAAATCCTGCGGCCTTGTCTTGAACCAAAATCTACTAT
>JAZFVY010000186.1:0-6037 GCA_036447975.1 Desulfobacterales bacterium | reverse complement strand
AGCCAAAGGACAAGGCGAAGTTGCAGATTGAAGGATTGGATTCAAGACATTTGAGATAACTATCAAGCCCAACATCTTTCGCCTTACAGAGGTCCTCAAATCCTGACTCTGCACACTTGAAATTCTTCGGGCATTGCATATCCCCCATGATCAACTCAATTTTCTTTCTTACTTCTTTTTTCATCATCTTACTCTCTAAGATATAAAAGTAATGCTTTCATTCACGGCGGGAACGACTGACTCAATATTAAAAAAAATCCTTTGTGGCTGTGTCTTAATAGATAGTTACAAAAAAGTTCATATCTGCCAAATGCCAGGGGGCCTATTTATAAATATCGAGGAATTGAACATTCCTGATTTGCAGCCTCGTTTTGGCGATCTTGGCAATTCTTTTCATGAGCAAGAAACCAATCTCATAGTCTTCATAAAAGAGTTTCTCTATATTTGCAGCTTCCCAGGTGTAGAGTTTAGTGTTTGTGAGTGCTTTGGCGTGGGTTGTGCATTTTTTTAGTTCTGTATCAACTAAAGACGAAAACCCCAAAGTGTGACCTCGGACGATGATATCTATCATGGTCAAGATATTGTTAGTTTTCTCAAGTTCAAGCCCGACCTTTCCATCAATGACAGAATAAAGATATTTGGCATAGTCGCCTTCTTTGAAGATGTAATACCCAGAGCTATACTCTGTAAGGTAACCCTTAAAATTTTCTTTAACATTGTGTCATTCAAATGGCTTAACATAATGCTTGATTTCAAGTCGTCTATATTGAGTATCTTCACCGCCTTGTATATATCAAAACTTTTTTGTTGCAATATCTATCACTATGTGCCAAGTGCTGTCAACAAATTTCATCGTTTCCAATTTGACAAAATATTAGTGAGGAATCCATGGACAAAAAAGAATTTTCCCATTTCCGTAAGAAACTAAACAAGACGCAGAAGCAGATGGCCCAACTACTCGGAACATCTATTAAGGCTGTGCACAGCTACGAACAGGGGTGGCGGTCAGTGCCGGCCCATGTGGAACGGCAGATGTTTTTTCTGGTTTCCAATATGAGGGGAACCACAAAAGCACGCAAGTCTTGCTGGACAATAAAGAAATGCCCACCCAAGATAAAAAAGGAATGCCCTGCCTGGGAGTTCCAGTCGGGGAAACTCTGCTGGTTTATCAACGGAACAATTTGTGAAGGTATCGTTCATAAAAACTGGAAAGAAAAGATGAAGATTTGTCGATCTTGTGAGGTTTTAGCTTCCTATCTGTAGACTCAAGGCTCTCCCTTTTTTGACAGGCCTGATCCCCGCCGCGAAGCACTACCGGAAGGTAGAACCCCCTCCCTTTAGGGCGGGGAGCTTAACTCTTCCCAGCGCTCTTTTCCTTTAACTAAACGAAAAGGCTAATGGAGGAAGAGAGAAAGGAGTGCTTTTTTTGTAAGAGGTAAATAATTGTGTTGTTAAACAAATTTATTAATGTAGGCAAAAATTTTCTTGGCTGTAAATTCCCAATAATGTGTGGCGCAATGACGTGGATTAGTGACTTTAAACTAATCGGTGACGTTGGCGACGCAGGAGGATTCGGATTTTTGGCGGGCGGTAATGCGCCGGTAGAAATCTTGGAAAAGGAAATAATTGAGACCCGTGAATATACTGATAAGCCGTTCGGGGTAAATCTTATTACAATTGCACCGGTTTACAAAGAACAAATACAGCTTGTCTGTGACCTGCAATGCGAAATTGTTATGTTTGCAGGCTCTATCCCAAGAGAGCCTGAGATAAAAAGGGTTAAGGACGCAGGCGCAAAAGTGATTTGCTTTGCACCGACTGCTCCTCTTGCATTCAGACTGATCAAGATGGGATCTGATGCGCTCATGCTTGAAGGGTCGGAAGCAGGCGGACACATTGGTCCGGTTACCTTGGCAGTTCTTCTCCAGCAAATACTCTTTGAGATAGATAGTGTCCCGGTTTTTGTGGCCGGTGGGATTGCTACCGGTCGTATGATGGCACATTTATTAATGATGGGTGCCGCTGGGATCCAGATGGGAACACGGTTTGTAATGTCGGAAGAATGTAAGGCCCATCTAAAATTTAAAGAAGCATTCCAAAAGGCTAGAGCACGTGATGCAATAGCTACACCGCAGTTTGACAGCCGACTCCCCGTAATACCTGTCAGGGCATTAAAAAATGAAGGCACCATTGAATTTTCGAAACTTCAGCTTGAACTGATGTATAAGCTTGAAAACAATTTAATGGACCAACAAAACGCTCAATATGAGGTGGAGAAATTCTGGGTCGGCGCATTGCGAGATGCGGCTATTGATGGTAATGTTCAAAGAGGATCACTAATGGCCGGTCAGTCAGTCGGTCTGGTTGATAAAATTATGCCGATCAAAGGGATTATTGACGAAATTGTCAGTGACGCCGAAGACGAACTGCAACGGCTCAATCGCATACTTAAAGAAACCTAAATTCTGCAAGTCGCAATTTCTCAAAAAAAATACCACGATGTGGTATTTTTTTCTTGACATGGTTATTCAGGGATGCTATGTTTCAATCGTAAGCCATTGTACCTTCCTCTCATCTTACTTTTGGCTTAGGGCGGTTCATCCTTGTGATGAGCCGCCCTTTTTTTTTATTCTTTTCGCTTTATACTTTGCCACTTTGTCGAATTTTAATCACTAATGTATATCTAACATATAGAAGAGTTACGAAAATACATCCAAGCCTACAAAATGCATATTAAAATTAAACACATAAAACATTTCTCCCGTTTTGTTTTCGATCAATTAGGGTAGAATTAAAAGCTGATGTGAAAAACGTTCAAAAATGAAACAACTCGATATCTTTATCCAGCAATTTATCAGCCCTTTTAACCTGAATCTTGAGTGGACTCCCGATTTCGCTGTAAAACAGTGCAAATTTCAAGTCGACAAGCGATTTTATTAACTGCCCCGCAAACCGTTTAATAATATCTCCTTCCTGCAAACCTGCTTTCTTTGCGGGACTTTTATTATTAACACCAATGACCACCAGGCCCTGGTCTTTTTCTTCAACTGTCACTCCCAATATGGGTGTTTTCTTGCCTTTCAATTCTTCGGTCAGCAGTACATAGTCGGCAATGCCATCTTCAATTATTTCATCCTGCACAAGAACCGTAAACGGCTCTTGATTACGCTGGTGAAGGCGTTCGGGAATCCCATATTTATAACTGAGATGACCGTTGCCTGCCAATATCACCAGTTTGTGTTCAGGATTGTTGACCAAAAACTGATGCGCAGATTCAGCCATACCTTCATCCCACAGGGCTTGTGCCTGTAGAAAGAAATTAAAATCCTTAAGTTCCGACTTCCCCGCATGTAGTTTAAAAACTTTATCCAAATCGCTTCGGTATTGTTCATTAGAAAAATCCATTGCACCAGGCACCTGTTTTTTTTCTTCATCCGTAAGGCTGTAGATGCCTTTCCGTGCGACTTTACGGGTAATATCCCCTTCGATATTGAGGGCTACTATAGGGATGTTTTGGTGTTTGAGATAATCAACAATCGGTTTATACAGATTGTAATCGTACCGCCATTTGTTGAAATATTCAGATTTTTTTAAAAATGCATGCTCATCAATCCTCCCGGCCAGGTAGTCATCCACAGCCTGCTGAAAAGGCCTCTGAAACATTTCCATGCCAACAGCCAGTTTATATCCAGCTTCATGTATCCTTTTAATGACCTGTAGCTGATTGATGTGGTGGGCAAACCGGTCATGCTTTTCCCCGACATAAATAATGCGGCTGCCCAGGAATTCGGGTATGATATCATGCAGTGTCGTCTGCTTCTCAGGCTTTAATGCCAGGGTTTCCGGTCGGGAAAAAACCTGGATGCCGTTTACTGTTTCAGCAATCCTTTTATGTGTGTTTTTCCCTTCATTAAAAGCTATCTCAGTGTATTTGCCGTAATGCGGTATTTTATGCTTCACCGCCTTTATTTCTGCTTTATTTTTTGCGTGAGACAGTGCAATTCGCTCTTTTTCATTGTAAGGATTTTTATACACTTTTAAGCGCACCCCATCTCCCGGGATGGCCTGTTTACCAAATAGCGTATTGACCAATGTGTTGTCATAGCCTGTTATCAGAAACGAATTGTCTTTTAATTGAGTAAAGGTGAGGTCTTCAGGGGAAACATAAGTGATATTTTCAACCCCAAGTGCGTCAATGAGAGGTTGGTAAATGGCACGCCGGTTGGCTGAAGCAATCACAATAAGCTTTTCTTTACCCATGATACTGGCCAGCACCGGAGGGATTTCAGCAGGTGTCAGTTGCCGCATAATTGTGTAATTTTCATCAATTACTACTTTAGTAGGGAGTTCATCCAGTTCCAGGTCAATTTTATTTTCAGAATCCTTCACCTCAACAAAACGCTGGCTTTTATCACTTTCAGTAAATAAGGTGAACGGGATGCTCAACAGATAAGGTTCACTCTGTTGAAGTAGGGTGAGCTTCAGTTTGAGCTGCCCTCGTTCCACCAGCAATTCTTCATCTTCCACACCAAGCTGTGGAATGTCTTTGTGGTTGAGCCATTGATCGAATTCTGCATATAGCTTTTCTCCAGTCACCTTTTCAAAAGCGCGCTGTATATCATGCCATGAAGCTGCTCGGAAGCTATTCTGTTGGATAAAGTCGCGTATGGCAGCGAAAAAGTATTTATCACCATAACGTTTTCTTAACTTATGAAACAGCATTGCTGTTTTACCATATCCAATGGCGTTTTGGGCCTTATTGCGGCTGCTGTAAAAATCACTCACCGGGAATGCTTTATCTGCATTCACATAAGCATTGTAATCCACCATGATCTGCTTGCGATAAGCCGTGTCCTTGCCTTCCAGTTCGGCATAATAATGATCCGCCAGATAGGCAGTGAGCCCTTCTGACCAATTGCCATGAGCGAAATCAATATAAACAGAATTGCCGAACCATTCATGCAGAATTTCATGCCCCAGAGAAGTTTTTATTATAAATGGTAATCTTACAACACGATTGCCCAGCAAGGTGAACGTAGGCATGGAATTCCCGGTAGGAAAAATATTTTCTACAATGGCGAAACGGTGATACGGATAAGGGGTGAGCATGGTTTCGTACATTTCCAGATATTTTTTGGTGTGGGAAATATATTTATCTGCAAGGTGTGCATCTTCTTTGAAGAAATACGTTTCAATTGCAATATTGTTATACCGATCTTTTTTCAAAATATACCGGGTTGAAGCCGCCAGATGTAAAGTATCCAGCGGATGTTTGAATTGAAATTTGAAAATTTTAGTTTTGCCGTGCTCCTTTACTGTTATTGCATCAGCTTCCGAAACGGCAATAAAATCTTTCGGTAAAGTCACTGAGAGCGCATACTCAACCAGATCATCCGGCCGGGGATACCATCCCCCAGTCAAAAACACATTCTCTTTGCTAATGAAGTTGGCCTTATTATCGGTGAACAGAGCTTCATAGCTGATAAGCGTTTCTTTGCTGCTTAGCACCGTAAGGCTGATGCTTTCATCGGCAGCAACAGCCTTGCCATCCACTTTCAGGTTGCGGAGGTTGAGTACGGAAAGAGTAATTTTTTTGTCGGCATCCGCAATAAGGCGGGCAATGCCAGATATTTTCTGTTCGGAGGTATTTATCTTAACATCAAGCGCATAATGCAGATCCGCGCTCCAGGTCGTTGCAGGCAGACAAACCAGCACCCCGATTATTAGTTTTTGTAATAGACCCATACAGCATTTCCTCACAGAAAGGGTAGTCGACAGCTCCGTTGGTATTCAATCTCCAATGCGGATAAAATGTGCACCTTGAATCTGAAACAAAAGAACAGGAATGTCAAATATTTCTTGTTATTTAATATTCCACGGCGTGGTATTTTTATCAATAATTGTTTGTAGTGGCAATAATTATTATAGTGTCTGTTTAATCAAAATACAAAGACATTAACTCCCACAAAAAAAGAGTCAGCATCGTTTAGCCCGTAAAAAAACAGTTTATCTCCTTGACATTAAATGAACATTGATT
>JAZFVY010000185.1:0-3979 GCA_036447975.1 Desulfobacterales bacterium | reverse complement strand
TTGCGATTTAGGTGCGAAACCTTCACTTTTTGGAAATGCATGATTGAGGCAACAAGTCGAGCATCAAGACTGCAATAGACCATTTCCATATATTGTGGTATTGTTAAGATCGAAAATAGCTCAGGCTATCATTCCGAATTACATTTATTAAACACTTATCTCAAATCCCTGCAACTTTGGATGAAACCTCAACTTTGTTTGCACCTGCGATGAATCCTTTCCATTGTTGATTCCAACAAGATTACCCTCAAGATCCATGCAACTTTGGTTGCAGGATATCTTTTACCCCTCCTTTCGCCCTTCAGCATAAAACCTTAGTTATATCGTAATGTTATGTTGAGATCTCCCTTTTGGCACGGACTTTGCTGTATTATTAAGCAGGCAAGAAAACGATGAGTAAACGTCAAACTTCAAACAATCGTTAAAAAGGCAATGGTCGATAACATTTCAAAATATATTCTCAATATTTCGATATTGAGAATAAGTTTCAAAAAGCTTTTGCTATGTTTGATGTGGATAAACATCACTATGTGGTGTCCACAAGGAACGGCACATGTAGAGGCATTAAGCAATATTTCACGGCAGAGCATTGAAACCCAAGGGTTTGAGTATCAATGTGTGGAATCATTTTTAAACAAAATCTCAAACGATTATGACTGGCAATTTATCACCAGCATATCAGGCTCCCAGTACTATGACGAGCCGCAAATGTATGAAACAGAGCAGTTTGCTATCTTTAACGGCGAATTAAAAGATATTAATTATATAAAGCGGAATATCCTATTTCGTGCAGCATGCAGCACTTTTAACGATATTTTCAAGCAATCACTCCTGGGCAAAAAGATCATCAAAATCGAGCAGAAGATCTCAAGAAACCTCACTATCGAATATATCAAGGGAGTTTCCACTGATAAGGCCAGTTTTTATCTCCCCGGTCAGCTCTCCTCAAAAACAATAAGGGAAGAAAAATCATGCAAAGTGTCTTTATCCCCGATTTTTTACATGGACACAAACTCACTCAGCGTGAATGGCGCCATTAAGTTTAAGTTCGATTCGGTTTTTCACGACACCCTAACAGAAGCTGTATATGATTTCAGAGATCAGGAGTTAGCTTGTAGCATTGGCAGCAGAGAACTAAATGATTATATTGGGGCAAAACTATCTTTGGGCTTTATCTATGAAAAATATAATGCAACCAGCAGCATGATTATGAAGTTGAGTAAAGATTTTTAATCCACTTTGAATCACCATCCCTGGATTGTCGGATGTACCATTACCAAGAAAATTTCATGCCGCAAAATGAGTAGTGACCATAAAAATTGCCCAAATCTTAACTGGTGTGGTTTATCGCCTTAATTTGACGAAGTTGGGCTAACCAATAATCATCAAATATCTAAAGCAGGATCATTGTTAATCGAGACCTTATTATTCTCGAATAATTGTTGTAATCCGATTTATTATTTGACGCATCCTCGAAAGCGCTGCACCGTAAATAAAAGGAGGTGATTTATGGACTTGCGGGACATCCTATAATCCTCTTGTCAAGAAAAAAGCGAGCCTTTTAAAATAGTAACGATATCAGCATGGTATAAAGGGCAATGTTTTTGAGGCATACTTCACCTAATAGCTTTTTGGCAAATTTTCGGCGACTCTCCCAATAGGCGAACCCTACCTCTAATCGTTACATTTATCCGGCCTTACCGTCTTAACGGCTACGCCAATCATCCCTTATCCAGAGTCGAAAGTTCAGTGAGGGGCCCAGGATTGTCCCTCCCAAATTTCAAGTGGGGAAGAAGTATGGTGGATGTCCGGATAAGAGTTCAACCAGGAAGTCCTACAAAACATTCAGGTTTCAAACAATGTCCAACGTGTGGTAGCTTGGATGTCCGGGAGAGGGCAATGATTAGCGGCTACTGGTGGTGTGATCATTGCAAAAAATCTCTTAAAAAAATGCACAAAGAAATGCACGAAGAAAAAGTTCACAAACTGTTTAAGCTCGTGTCAATTGCCGATCTTCATGGATGGACGGCCTTGGCCTCCAACACACAGCTTCTGCTGTATCGGGAATCATGGGTTCCTGCTGAAAAATACCGAGAATTCAAGGAAGAGGCACTCAAGGTCTTTCATATGTTCCAATCGGCTTCTCAGAACTTAAATGATCATGCCAGAGAGCCGCTTCGTTGATTCTATGCACCTGTCTCCTGGGGAAGTTCACATATCATACTTTAATCCACAGCAAATGCGCGATTGCTGCCTTTAACATAACAAAATTAAAGTCCTAATAATGCTTGATTTACAAACTAAATCTACTATAAATTCAAATAATGTGCAGGTGTAACATTAGGCAACAAGTCAAGCATTTTCAGCCATTCATTTAATACTTTGCACTAATGGTAGATATTTCAACTCACTGCTCGGGATAAACCCCTGCATCTTTGGGATATTTACCTATACAAATGTATCCTTTCCCCTATTGACAAAGTTTCACAAATATTCCTTATATTAATTTAAGGTGATCTCTGTATTCAGAATCCGACTTCTGCCCTGTGTCAACTCTTACACTGAATCATCTCTTATTCTGCTGACCTCATTCTCTATTCGCACCTAATGTTCTAATTTTGATTGTTTTTCTCATTAGTCTCTTCAATCTTATGGAGGGTACCACTATGGAGAAACCCCTCAAAATGTGCATGTATTGCTCTTAACAGGACATCATATGTTCTATTAAGAGTATGACCTTCTTTATAAATCCATATCAATTGAATCGAAAGATTTAGGTATAACAATTTTCCGATCGTAAAAGGTGGCGATTACCCATAATCGTAACAAACTCTCTTAAAGTAGTTTTAAAGGAGGTGATAGAGCGGAAATGGTTCAAGACGTAAGAAGATGACTGGTGGATGACTTTCTATCAAGGAAAATCACCAGAAATATCCCAAACTTTTAAAACTAAAAAGGAGGAAAAGATGGTAGTGCTTATAATGAAATGGGATATTCTTCCCGATAAGGTTGAAGAATACACCGCGTGGGCAAAATCTGCTGTACAAATACAATTAGCCGTTCCAGGAGTGAAAGAGTTTAGAGCCTATCGGCCTGTAACCGGATCTCACCAAGCACTTGTCACTTATGAATTTGATAATTTTGCTGCATGGGAAACCTGGCAAAATAACGAAGACGTTCAAAAAACACGTGAAGAATGGTTCACGCTTACAACAAATCGGTATACAGAACTGTGGGGGCCATCACCCGTTGTCCCTGAACCGATACGCCCCGGGACATAATGAATCAGTTAGATATTTTTTACATAGGGTTTATTATTGGGGGCGAAATGCCCCCAACTCAAATCGTAACATTGAGTCGCCTATATTTATAAGGTTTTCCCTGCTTCAAAAAACCTTTTATATCATCAATCCCGTTTCCTTGGTCTACTGTGGTGCTTTCTGCCTTGAACCTGGAAAATTTGAAGTCCTAAAAATGCTTGATTTACAAACTAAATCTGCACATTTTGCATGTATTGAGTTGAAAGATTCTGGGCAAACCCCTCTCTCAAACCAGCCTTTTTGATGTTCCTTATATTTCAGAATTTGACACCCAGCGCTAATAACTGAAGTGACACATTCTATTGAGTTCTCCCGTTTTTTGTTTGGTTAACTTAAAAGATTTTCATCGCACTACGAACCATTATTTATTGTTGCAGCCGGTTTTTATTACCATGTAAGCAAATAACTCTGAGAAGTTTTCACCTCCTACCGGTTTTTTCGCTCCCTCCGCTATCATAAAGCAACTTCCTGTCAATCTAATGATTATTTCAGGATTAGAAATAAGTGAGTTATAATTTCGGTTTGAGGTACTTAAATAGGATTTGTAATAAAACAATCGATTTTACTCAGATTCTTGTTTTTTAGGTGTACAATATATAGTAATTAATTTAAATAAACCACTATATATTCTAATTCAGTAAAATTATATATAAATTATA
>JAZFVY010000184.1:0-2933 GCA_036447975.1 Desulfobacterales bacterium | reverse complement strand
GGTTTCACATGCTCCCTCCGTCATAATAAAGGATGGTGAGCCGGCATGAAGATGCATACCAAAAATCGCAAAAACATCCGTAGGCTTTTCATCTTTAAGGCAATTTATTACGTTGCAAGCGATACTCCCTGAAAAGTACCATCCTGCATGGGGTACGATCCCGCCGGTTAAGGTTCTGTCCGAAACGGTCTTAGTGTCGTACTCTTTTAAAAAACTTTGTATTTCTTTTTCGCATCCGTCGGCGCTGCCCGGATACCAGCGTCCTGCAAAAAGCGCTTTTCTCACTTTCACGGATATCACCTCCTTTCCTGTAAAATAATTTGCCATATGTACGTACATATGTCCAACAGTTTTTCACCGTTTCTTTAAGGCACGGCAGGGCATTTTTCTTGACAGACAAAAGAAGAGGTGTTATCGAATTTTTTAAATAATAGGCACGTAGCTCAGGGGGAGAGCGCTACCTTGACACGGTAGAGGTCGTTGGTTCAAATCCAATCGTGCCTACCAGCAAAATCAAGGGGTTATAGCTATCAATTGCTGTAATCCCTTTTTTTATAGTATTTTGTGGCTTACAAGCTGTGTTATTCGGCAATGGTACAAAAAGACGACACATTAGATTTGTGGGAATTAAGAAAAATCAGGATAACTATTTAAATTTCAGTATATTATTGGTTTGGATTGAAAAATCAGAAAATTTGTTATATTGAGGAAAAATCAGTTAAAATGATCTAATCATGACAAAAAGAAGCATGACATTGAATAACTAATGTTATGTGAATAGAAAATGCGTAGATCAATACTGATATTTATCTTGTTTTTGATCATTGGTCTGGGGTCGCTATATATAGGGATTGATATATTGCTGAATGTTGAAGATTCAATTAAAAAAGATCTTATTTTAATTAAGTACAACAATATTTTTATCAAATATGGATCTATTTTTATGTCTTTGTTTGCAGGCTTGGGTTTTATTTTTCTGGCTATCTTATCAGTTAATAATATTCTTCCTATTGGTGCTGAATACTATGAGGGGAATAAGCTAATAAAGGCAAAATCTAATTTCATAGTCATATCAGTATTTCTGCCTGCAGTAGCTTTCTTTGTTTCCACAGTTTATTATTCTGGCCTAAAAGTAAACAGACCTTTCTTAGTATATGGTTTTGCAGCAGTAGTTATTTATACATATTTGGCGAGCATCTTAAGGCTGACGATATTTCGACACAAATATAAAATTGATAAAAGCACATAACATCCGCTTGGAGCAGACGGCGGGAAAATTGCGGTTCAACGTAAAAGTCTGTAGTAGTCCGATACAATATCGGGCCGCTGCTCAGGCGGGGCGTTGTACCGAAGGAAAACTTGTCGAGGTTATATAGATGAAAAAAACAGTCCAGTTAACTTTTCTTATCTTAATCATATTCTGTCTGTCTCTCTTTGTGTCCTCCTGTTCATACATGAAAATGACGTATCAGAAGAAAAAGGACGAACTCCGGCATAAGATTTCGCCTTCTGCCGGACATGAAAAGCCGGCAGTAAAAGATGGTAACCATATCAATACACAATCGGCCCCCTTACAAACCAGCCATTTCAAAAACCTTGATAACCATATTTTTTCAGCAGAATATGGGGAACTTGGTCTTTATTTCCCTGAAAATTTCATGGAACGGTTCAAGTACCGCTTTTATGTATTGGATGAGGACCCGGAGGGAAAGATCCCTGTTGTTTTTGTACACGGGATAAGCGGGACCCCAGCAAACTGGAAATATATTGTTGAGAATATCGACCGCGACCATTTTTCCCCGGTTTTTTATTATTATCCTACAGGAATCCGTCTGAACAATGCCGCGGAGTTGCTTTACAAAGGTCTTAAAGCAATCCATAAACGTCACGGCCAGATTATTGTTATAGCCCACAGCATGGGGGGACTCGTTTCACGAGGCGTCATGAGGCGTTTTGCCCTGGACAGGCTGGAAGGCTATATTCCGTTATATATATCTCTCTCAACTCCCTACGGCGGGCATGAACATGCTCAAAAAGCGGTCGACCACATACTTGATGCCGGTGTTGTCCCCTCCTGGCGGGATGTTGCTTCAGAGAGTAAATATATCCGGGAACTGTATGATCCACCGCTCTCTCCTGGCACCGATTTCCACTTAATCTTTGGTTACAAAAATCCGAGACGATTCCGTATCGGGTCGAACAGCGACGGGGCGATTACCATAAAAAGCCAATTGGATCCCCGTGCACAGAGGGAGGCTCTCAGGATATATGGCGTAGATGAAGACCATGTAACCATTCTTGGGAATTCGGAAGTAGCGTCAATATTAAACGAACTCCTTCAGGAAGCACTGCAGCGAATAAATCGCGGTGCCTCATAAAAAAGGGAGGCATGACGATTTTAAGTATGAATAATCTTTCCTGGCATATGCCGATGCCCTAAAATCTGCCGCCTGCGGAAAAGGCCGGCGCCAAATTCTCCTCCTGAAAGTCTTAAGTCCGTATCATGATTGATGACGTGGCTGTATTAGAGGGCAGCTGAAAAACTAAAGAGACAAAAAAAAGGAATAAACTACAGTAAAAACGGTAATCGGTATTTGAGCTGGGCATTCACCGAAGCTGTCCATTTGGGTCGCAGATATAACGAACGATTCAGAAGATACTATAACCGAAAAGTTGCTCAGGCCAATACAAGCCTTGCAACTAAAGCACTCGGCAATAAACTGGCTCGGATCTGCTATTACATCATGAGAGATCAGGTTCCTTTCCAAGAGGAACTGTTCTGTCATTAAACTGGGGACTGCAACGGTGATCCTGTGATTTAGGTGGTTCAAAACCCTTTTGCTTGGTTGGCACACCGTTGCACTCCCTTAAACAAAAATCCAGGCGGATGTCCTTTTTCAAGATCTGCCCTTGTCATGAGCCCGCTATGGTTG
>JAZFVY010000183.1:0-5644 GCA_036447975.1 Desulfobacterales bacterium | reverse complement strand
AATAACTTTGGCAAAAAAATTATGTTTTTCTTTTTAATTCCTCAAGTTGAGCTTGTATATTATTGAGTTCCTCTCGAAATTCCCTTTCGTACTTTTCTAACAGTGCAACCTTATCTTCGGTTTTTTTGAGTTCTTCCTCACGAAACTTTCCGGTTCCTTTACAACCGCAGGTGCAGATGCTGGATAAAAATTCCCCACATTTCTCTAATGCAACCGGGTCTATTTCATAAGGTATCCAATAACCCTTACGCTCATTTCGAACCAATCCGGCGTGCCTAAGAACCTTGAGATGTTGCGAAACGGCAGAAGGCGTGATACCCAGCATCTCAGACATCTCGTTAGCACCCAGAGGACCTTTTTGCTTCAGAATCTCGATAATCCTGATGCGAGTATCAACCCCCAAAACTTTGAATAATTCGGCTTGTTTTTTTCCCATGGGCATTCATATAATTTAGTATTAGCTTAAATACTACATCACAATCAATCTCTTGTCAAGTTTTTTTTGAAGATTTGATTCCTCAGGAACATTTGATATGATTTCTGCGTTTCCAAATTCTCCTAAACCTGTATGGAAATCAATTACAACTACCCGGTTCTTGTTTGAAAGGTAACGATATGCTATTTCCCGAATTGTTCTATTCGACCACGCGTCGAATCTACCACCGTAAAAAAGACCTTTCGGGTGCGTATATTGACCGCCGGTGATTGCTTCTTCCTACTTATTTTTCCCAATTATTATCATATACCAAAGAAGACGGGACCACGAGGCGATTTCGGGCCAAAAAGAAAAAGATTCTGTAGCAATCGCATCTGCCAGTTTCTCATAACCGGGATCCTAAGTATTTCCATTTCCTTGAACCTTTCCTATTCTTTTACAACTTTTACCCTATCATTCAGAACTACAAAGTCAAATTTAAACAAATCATTGAATGTTGCTACTGCATTATCAGGTTCAACCTGCCACCAGATTAAGATATTATCAGCACGATAAAAATAATGCTTAAGCCCCATTCCCTCTGTCTCAAAATAAATATTATCCCCCATTTTAGTCGGTGTTAATGGAGAAAAAACAGATGACCTACTTGCCATTTTCATGGACATGTTCTTTATGTTCGTTTCAGCCTTTTCAGCATTTTCATAAACACTTACATAAAGAATATTTTTTGAATGATTGTTTCCATAAATGGCAATAAAGTTTTTACAATCATCAAGCTTTTTGCCGTGCATTTTATTTATGATAACGGTAGCTTTTTTGTTTTGAATAACTTTAGTAAGATTCAACTCACCTAATTTTTTGGGGAGATGGGTGTGATTATTATAAGTGCTGCAACTTATGAAGATTAGAAGGCCTGCCAAAATTAATGCAGAAATATTTTTATAAACTTTTTTGAAGATGTTACCTTTTTGATATTTCATCTGTATCCTTTTTAGCTTTGTGGCACGACCCCAAGATTATGCTGGTCTCAATTCCTCCAAAATATGCCGTGTCGCAAGTAGTCGGTTATATAAAGGGCAAAAGTGCTATTCATATTGCAAAAACGTATGCTGGGTACAGACACTATTTTATAGTCCAGAATTTTTGAGCCATAGGTTCACCCCTCACATTGAAACTTATAATTTGAGGGACATCCCAATTTTCACACTGGTTGGTCGAGTATTTGCTTAACAACCTTTTTCATATTAATAAATTGAGTTCCTTTCCAGTAAATTTTATCGCAGGACTTGCATTGAACATATTCATCGCAGAACTCTTTTGTCTTTGGAGGAATTCTATCTAAGATTTTTTCCTTTAGTACGTTGTTTAACAGGGTGTTGCAACGAAGACATCTTGAAAAAGGCTTTATGTTATCCTTAATATCCAGGTAATCTATGATTAGTCTTATCTGTTCTGTGGTTGTACCAGGACGTATAAAAATTACATGGCTTACATCTTTGAATTTAAGGAGTTTTCTGCTCTTGGTTAGTATTACTCTGTTTTCTCTTTTGGATATTTCAATTATTTCACGAGTGGATAGTAAGGAATCGTAATATAAATCAAGTCCCAGGACTCTCATATATTTAACTATATTCCCAAGATTGATATCAGCTAAAAATTTGTTCCTGCGAAGCGGGATTTTTCTAAGCTGGGTAACATCTGTAATATTGAGGGATTCAAAAACAGGATATACGCTTACTCGGTCTTCATCTTGGAGAATGTAATTAAAATCTACTGAATTTCCATTCACTAAAATAAGGTCGATTTCTGTATGAGGAACGCCGAGTGCTTCTATCATATCTTTTATTGATCTTTTCCCTTTAAACTTTGCTTCAAAATCAGTTTTTCTTCTGTGCTTTGGAAGAAAGTCATTTAATTCCTCATAAAAGCGGAATGTTACTTTTGACATCGCTTAAGTTTTCCATCTGTGTTTTTATTGATGTTCTGGTTATTTCAGGATTTCAATGACTTAATATGTTCAGGAGCAGGTATCAACAGGGTGAGGTAACGGCTATGCATCACCTGGCCCCAAAGCAAGCCAGCAGCATCTGCAATGTGAAGTTTCTAAAAGTATGTGTTAAAGGAAAAATTTGTCCCAGCTTCAGGGATCAGAGTGAATGCGTTTGTTATGTGACTAGTTGCCCTTGCTATTTGAAACTTGATTCGTTGATTGTTGTTCTATGTCCTTTTTCTTTCCAATTCTAAAGGCATCAACAACCCCGATAATCCAGCAGAAAATTATCAATAACAAAGCGAAACTGAATATGAGGTTGCCAGAAAAGGTGGATGCCTGGGTGGCTGCGTTTGAAATCGTATTCATATCAATTGTCCCACCCTCTGACTCAATCTTTTCGAGGAAGGTAAAGGCTTTTTGCACTGCTTCTATTACAATTACGGACAGACTCACCATAACCGTAAGCATTATGACAGCACCCCGTTTGTAGTGTTTTAGAACAACCTGACCCAGGCCTGGAAATACCAAACCTGACAAGAAGGCTCCCTTTAACGAGTTATTCATTGTGCCCTTCTCTAATATCTCTCTCTATCTGACAGAAACACATAACATCATATATTCAATCGATCCAATTTATTAGGACGCTACGTGCAACCTGCCAGAACCTAAACCCATCGTCAATCAGTTCCAATTAAATATATCGCATAATGTCCTCATAAAGTCAAAAGGCAACCTCTATCAAATGGATTTGCTCCTTAAGAAATAGTGCTAATAGCCTCTTATTTTGGAGTTTGCTGAATTTGTTTTTCCATCTTTGGTCGCTCTGTTATATCAAAGGCATAGTGTAAGTATAAGTCCTCATCAATTGGGTGCCAGTAAGCATCCCATGTGATATACAAAGTTTCGACTTCCAGATGTTTAGGTTTGCCTGTCGCCCAAACTTCCGGAGCTAAACACCATGGACACGGTTGATCCCTCTGTGCCCAAGTTTCATAACAAGTGGCTCCTATAACAGCGCCAGCCTTTCTCCCAGCTTCGTTAGAAAAAACAATTTCACGGGTCTTTGGGCGAATCAGTAGAGCTACACAAGGGATAGCATCAAGGAGGATGTTGTTCAAATGCGTCTTTTCTTTTAGAGACTCCTCGGCGTTCTTGCGTTTAGCAACCTCTTTCTCTAACTTTTTGACCCTTTGTTCCAATTCTTCATAAGTTGGTTTTCTGGCCATTAGATAATCCTCTGATTAATCGGGATAGACGATAGAAAATAACAAAATATATAGAACATAATATGCTTGGCGTAAATGAATGATTACTTGATAATCATCTAAAAGGCACCTCCCAATCGCAAAGAAGTATGCGATTTGTTATAGGTGGTTAAGACTATTAAAAACCATTTAACAAAAGGATGTGCTCAATGGAACTGTATACTGGATTAGATCTTCATTCAAGAAATAATTACATCGGTATTATGGACAAAGAGTTAAACCGCGTATTTAAATGAGGGAATGACGGCCACGGTAACCAATTCTAATAACAGTGACGACTCTTTTTGACCCCAAAAAGGACCTTTTAAGCTGAATAGTATTTCAAAAAAATTCTCAGCCTTTTCTCTTAAAAGTGAGTTTTTGGCCACCAAAATGCCCTTTTAAGCTTTATTTAACGCAAAACTTGAATGTTTTAACTTATTATATCAAGATGTTCCTGTGGCCCGACCCCAAATTCCAAATCCTTGTTCTATCCGATCATTCATTATTTTTTGTGATTTAATCTAATGGTAATTAGCTTAACTTCTGTTTTTGGCATACTCCTATTATCAACAGCAACTTCGCCGATTTTATCTACTACTTCCATTCCTTTAATTACTCTACCAAAGACAGTGTGTTTGCCCATCAGCCAAGGAGTATCTACTAAGTTTATGAAAAATTGAGAACCATTAGTGTTGGGCCCGGAATTAGCCATGGCAATCACTCCGCGCTTAGGAAAATGAGATTTAAGCTCGTCATTATATTCGTATCCTAGATTTTCATAACATTCTTTCAAAGTTAACTGGGATATTTTCTGTTGTATTTCCTGCTGTTGGTTTTGTAATTCTTGCTGAGATTTAATGCCCATTTTACGTGCCAGAGGCATAACAATAACTCGAGAATAATCTTGCTGGGATCGAACTAGAAGATACTGATGTACACCTCCATTGGGTTGCACAACTTTTATCTTGTCAAGCCCTAATGATTTAGCATTGATTTCATCTTTAAAGGTATAACCAGGGCCACTTGTCCCATTTCCTAAAGGACATCCTCCTTGGATCATGAAATTTTTGATCACTCGGTGGAATATAAGGTTGTCGTAAAAGTGATTTTTGACTTTTGACTTCTTTACGGGATTTGTATATTCTTTTTCTCCTTCTGCCAGTGCAATAAAGTTTTTTACAGTATTAGGGGCCTCTTTAGCGAATAACTCTACAAAAATGTCGCCCATAGACGTTTTGATTATGCAAACTGGATTATACTTATCTTCTTGAACAATTCCGTGGGCTGTCCCCAAAAAAACAAGGCATAGTAACGTTAAAATAAAAGTGGATCTCATCATTCCCCTTCCTTAAAATACTTTGCTTTAAATACGGCTCTTTGAAGGCCTTCGTTGCGTAATCATACACTTAGCGTGGTCCGACCCAAAATCCGATCAGATTAGATGCTCGCTTATAAGAACTTCCATTGCCCTCTGGCAAGATGTTGTAATCAAGGAAAGCGCAGCTGAAATACATCTATTTATTTCTATATGCTCAAGTAGCTTCATCTTATCTATTGCTTCCATTATTTTTTTCTCAGCTCCTATAAAATTCATCGATTTTTCAACATGCTGTGCTATTCTTATCTCACCAATTAAAGCCTCTAAAAATGATGTCATTAATTTTTCAGCACCATTAAGTTCTTTACCCTCAAGAGTTTCCATTGTTGACAAAAGTCCAGAAGCAATTATCAGTTCAGATTTAATTCTTTCAGAATATTGATAAACTAAAATTGCTTTTTTAGTATCCATCTTTCTCGCCCCCTTTTTGTCAATTCCTTTTCCTCGGAAATTCTGGTTTACGACAACTTTACCAACTATGTTATATTCTATCCAATACTATATAATCAATAAACGTTTACAACTTTTTCAGACTAGTCTCACCGCAGATTTCTAACCATAATCGTAACTGATAAATTGTTTATGCTCGA
>JAZFVY010000182.1:0-4343 GCA_036447975.1 Desulfobacterales bacterium | reverse complement strand
AATATTCCACAGGAAGAACGTTATTTTGTAATAGATGATACAATTCTTGCCAAGTTGGGCAAAAAGATTGAAAACGTCTCTTACATTTACGACCATAATATTGGTCGCAGTGTATTGGGTTTTTGCGCCGTAATCCTTGGACTTTTTACTTCACATGGTTTTTACCCACTTGATTTTGCATACTGTTTTGGGCAAAAGCGAAACAGTAAAAGTCCTGAAAACATCGGCGATCCAAGAAAAAGCAGCGGCCGAAGAAGCTTTGAAGCCAAACATTATACGAAACTGGAACTGGCATTAATAATGATCCAAAGCGCTATAAATTGCGGCATTGTGCCCGGCTATGTCCTGTTTGACAGCTGGTATGCCTGGCCCGACTTCATCAATGGAATTCGCAAGATTAAAGAAAGTATTCACGTTGTTTGCCGACTTAAAGACAGCAATGTTCAATACGAATACAAAGGCCAAAAATATAAGCTGTCAAAGCTTTATGAAAAAGTTAAAAATGGCCTTAAAAAAGATCAAAGAACAGGGTTGTTACTAAAACGGGTTACAGTGAAACTGCCTAAATCTGATCAAGAAGCTGTGATCGTATTTTCTAAAGGGTATCGTGAGCCGGAAGTAGATAGCACTAAGGGTAAGAAAAAGAAAAAAGAACCAAAATGGGCCGCTTTTCTCAGTACCAATACCCGGCTGCATGCCTCTACGATCATAAAAATATATATCAAACGCTGGCCGATAGAAGTGTGCTTCAAGGAATGCAAACAGCAACTTGAACTCGGCAAAGACCAAAGCAACGACTTTAATGCTCAAGTCTTTGCCACCACAGCCAGCTTCTTGAGATATAACCTTCTAAATTATTTAAATAAATTTGAGAACTACTCGACATTGGGTGAATTGTTTGATCATATAGCAGACGAGACTGCGGTGACAACTTATGCCCATAGGCTTTGGGATTTCTTCCGTGGCCTCTTTCTCGTCTCCTTCTCAACTATTTTTGACCTTTTCAAAATTAATGAAGATTTTCAGCACTATTTAGACGCTCTAACCGATGCTTTAAGCGGATTTGCGCCATTTCAGGGGTGCGAAACTTGAGTAAGAAATATATCATCGATCGAATTGATGGTCAGCAGGTTCAGATTGCGAAATATGTGAAATTCCATTATGGGTCTGTATTGAAATATTTTTTTACGATCAACTGATTTCTGAATAGAAAGGAGGATTATGATGTTTGATCAACTTGTGCAAAAACTCGATGTAAACGCGATGCTGACAAAGTTAGTTGCTTATGTGCCCAACCTCATAGCTGCTGTAATTATGGCATGTATTTTCTGGGTCATCCTCAAACTGACGAAACGGGTATTGTCAACCGCTATGCGCACGGCAAAAGTGCCTGAAGAGGCCGGCGATATTGTCGTTCGCTTCTCCGGATATGTTGTAATCATCACTGCGATGCTGACTATCGCCAGTCAACTCGGCATCAAAATCACATCACTGCTCGCTGGACTCGGTGTCGTTGGCTTGGCGATATCATTTGCCGCCCAGGATACAGTTGCGAATGTTATATCAGGGATCACTCTGCTCATAGACCGTCCGTTTAAGAAAGGCGATTGGATCTGCGTCGGTGATCTGCATGCGTCGGTGACCGAAGTGAAACTGCGTACCACCGTGTTGACATCCTTTGACAATGAGACAATCGTCGTGCCGAACAAGGCTCTCGCCCAGGAACGAATTCGAAATTTCACACTGACCCCCCGCATCCGGGTAAAAGTACCGATTGGGATCGCCTATAAGGAAAATATTCAGGCAGCTCGGGAAGTAATCTTGGTTACAATAAAAGACGATAAACGAATTCTTGCGACACCCGTACCCACCGTGATTGTCGCGGGGCTTGGAGACAGCAGCATCAACCTTCAGCTTCGTTTTTGGACGCAGGACCCACTGTTGCAGTATTCTCTCCAATGGGAATATATTGAACGCTGCAAACGTGCTTTAGATGATGCCGGCATAGAGATACCCTTCCCGCACAGTCAAATTTTTATAGAACGCAGCAGTGGGTTGATGGAGCTAACAAAATCCCTATCAAAAACCTGATCCGGCTTATCGTGTTTCACAGGATGATCTGTAGGAGCTCAAGGAAAGTTGATTAAGCATTGAAGAATCAAAATGGTGTGGCGTCATCAACGTCTCCAATTAGAGAATCCGGACGCCAGATCCGTATTTGAATGTGTTCGGGAACAACATACGCTTTATGTATCGATGTTCCTTGCAGAATCTGGATGCACTCCTGAAACCCTTCCGAAAGTGTCGGGTGGGGATGAAGCGATTTGAGCACATCTGCGAGCCCCTTTTGTTGGTCGATCAGATAACTAATCGACATGATGGTATTGCACACTTGAGGACCGATATCTCAGAAGAATGGGGTTTGTATGCAGTTGAACCGTAAGTTTAAGGGCTAATAAACTATCGTAATTTTTGGGTAAACCTGACATTTTGCCAGCATCTAAATTTTAAATGAACTGAATATGTTGTGATATCCGCCTTGTTAGGTTCGTGCGGCATAATGTGGATATCTCCAACGTATCAAAGAGGCAAATCTAAGAACTAAAGCTATTAGTCTACGGTGACATCGTTAAATGAAGGGTGCGGATGAACATTAGATTCCGCACCTTTTTGTTTCTCCTGAAACCTACAATATTTTGTGGTTTTAAAAGGCATATGAAAGTTGCGATTCCTGCCTTGAACTTAGCAAAATCAAAGTTCTAAAAATGCTTGATTTACAAACTAAATCAGCTAAAGATCAACTTGATTAGCCGGTGTCGGTTCATGTAATCAATAAAGAGGTTTCCGTCCGTAGATTCTTGTATGGGCAGCCCAAGCGGGACACCATGTGCGATGCCAACGCATGAGCCTGCCAAAACCAGAATCCGGTCGCTTGTCCGCAAAGGGACATATCCCACATTTGTGACAAACACCCGCCAGAATCCTATTAGCAATTCCGAACTGTTCACTTGCCTGTACATACTTTCCGTTTGTGATCATTTCACTTTCCTCCTTTTTTACACTTATAGACGGGGGAAAGGAGAAAAAGGATACACCTTGAGCCATATTTTTATAATTTTATAGATGTGGATTTCCTGTCTCATCCCAATATTTTTTTGCTGTTGTAGAAACTGCAGCTCTAATCCCATATCTTGCGCTCTGGCCTCTGGAACGGGAATTTGCGATTGCTGCCTTGAACCTGGAAAAATTGATGCCCCTAAAAATGCTTGATTTACAAACTAAATCTATCATAAATTCAGAAAATTTGAGGGTGCAACATTAGGCAACGAATCTTGAATTTTAGCTATTCTTCTTACGCTCTATATATTGTGTCCTATTCTATCTAATATCCCCCATTTTTTTTTAGCAAAAGACCACAGAATACAAATTTGGGTCATTTCACCCATTTTGCTTGGGTCATATCCCACAATTTGGCTTACATAATAGCTCGAACCTTTTTCTAAAAAAAGCATAACTAATTGAATTTATATGGTTTGCAAAGAATAACTTTTGTTGGCATATTTATTGCTATAGATAAATACAAAGAGCAAAATATTAATTTAAATCTCTGTTAAAATGATAAAAATGAAGGCATTGCTTAAAGATGATGAAGATTAAACAAGAAGATGGTTTCACACTTATTGAGATTATTGCTGTAATGGTAATCATGGGTATCTTGGCGGCAGTTGCTGTGCCCAAGTTCTTTGATTTGCAAGGCAGTGCAAGGGAAAAGACAATATACATAGCAATGGCCGAGCTTAAGTCAAGGGTAAACGGTCATTTTTGTACTGATTTGTTGGATGGAAAGACTCCAGATACTGTCACTTATAGTGGAACCGAAGTAGGTACATGGCTGAGTAATGATTTTCTGATAGAGAATTGGGATGACAGTGACAGTTTAAAGATAACATTCGACATCACTTATTATCCTGATCCAACGGATCACTCGAAAAATCCATTGGTAAAAGTAGGACTAATGTTAACAAAGCCACTGTTTGGAGTGTAAGGAGGAAAAATCATGGTAATGGAACTAATAGTGCTTCCTCACCGAAGGGAGGGTTAGATGGATTGGAAAGAAATTGCTGAGCAAATAAGAGAGGTGATTAGACAAATAAAAATCAATTTTCCAGTGATTTTAGATCTTTTTGATACTATTAATATTGACATTTATGGTTTTGCATATCCTATTCCGGAAGGAACAGACACAAAGGCTATTGCAGACACAGTACATAAACCCGAATCGGAAAATCTTATTGTACAAAATGTTATTATGAAATTGGAAGAGCAACATCCTCAAATTTTCA
>JAZFVY010000181.1:0-2707 GCA_036447975.1 Desulfobacterales bacterium | reverse complement strand
CCACATTTGGTAAAACCGCAAAAGTGGCAAATAATACATCCTTCTTCAAAGCTGATGGTCTGACCGCAATCCGGGCAGATTTCTCCGAGGAGGCTGTTACCATATTTCCTCTTCATATATGAGCCGTCACTCACATACCTTTTCTCAAGTACCCTACCAATGGCATCCGGTATTGACAGAACCAGACCACCATCTTGAAATACGGGATGCTCGCCACCGATACCTTTTAATTGTTCTATAACATTTCCCACTTTCACCCCGGATCTTAAGGCAAGTGAAGCAAGCCTGCCAATTGCTTCGGTCTTGGCAGTTGTGGATCGTCCCGATTTACCGATTGTGGCAAACACCTCAAAGGGTTCACCCTCATGCTCGGTCACAGTAACGTAAAGCTGGCCCATACCTGTTTTCATCCGGGAGGTAAAACCTTCCAGTGTTTCTGGCCGGTCTTTGACCCAAGCAACCGTATGGTCTCCATACTTACTCTTTGCAGAGAACGAAAGGACCTGGTTCTCCTTGCTACCGTCCCTGTAAATAGTAACTCCTTTGCAATCGAGCTCATAAGCCAAATTATAAATCTTTAAGACATCCTCCACCGTGGCATCTCTGGACAGGTTGACCGTCTTTGAGACCGCGTTGTCGGTATGCTTCTGAAAGGCGGCCTGCATGCGGATGTGCCATTCAGGGGATATATCATGGGCCGTCACAAAGACCTTGCGAACATCCTCGGGTATTTCTTCTATATGCTGAATGCCCCCTTCAAGGGCAATGGTGTCCATCAACTCTGAACTATAAAAGCCTTGTTCTTTGGCTACACTTTCAAAGTGTGGATTCACCTCCATCAGTTTATCATTATCCATGACGTTTCTGACAAAACTGAGGGCAAACAACGGTTCTACCCCGCTGGAACAGTCTGCAATTATGCTCAATGTGCCGGTGGGTGCAATGGTGGTAGTGGTGGCATTTCGATAAAAACAGTCTTGCTGATCTTTAAATACACTATTATCGAAATTATTAAAAACACCTCTCTCCACAGCCAGACATTTTGAGGCTTCATGGGACTCTTTTTGAATGAAACCCATCACCTCCTCGGCTAATCCAAGGGCACTTTCTGAGTTATAGGGAATTTTCAACTGATAAAGCAAGTCAGCAAACCCCATAATCCCAAGGCCGATTTTGCGATTGCCTTTCACCATTTTATCGATTTCCGGGAGAGGGTATTTGGACATATCAATAGTATTGTCCAAAAAGCGGACGCTACACCAGACGACGTCCTTTAAGCCCTCGTAGTCGATTGATGGTGATTCATTTTTATACGTCACAAATTTGGACAGATTGATGGATCCTAAATTACAGGATTCCATAGGAAGCAAAGGCTGCTCTCCACAAGGGTTGGTGCTCTCGATTTCACCTAATGCAGGGGTTGGATTATCCCTGTTAAGCCTGTCTAAAAATATAATTCCCGGGTCCCCGTTTTCCCATGCCTGGTGCACCAAAGCCTGGTAGAATTCGGCGGCATTTAACTCCCCGGATTTTTTTTTGTCCCTGGGGTCTATCAAGTCATAGTTGCCCTCATTTTTCATCGCCTCCATGAACACATCCGTAACACCCACCGAGATATTAAAGTTATTAAGTTCTTTATCATTCTTTTTACTGTAGATGAAATCCATTATATCCGGATGATCGACCCTTAAAATGGCCATGTTCGCCCCTCGGCGAGTGCCCCCCTGCTTAACCTGTTCGGTTGCCGTGTTAAAGATTTTCATAAACGAAACCGGCCCGGAAGCGATACCGCCGGTTGTCCCCACCCTGCTGTCTTTGGGTCGCAGACGTGAAAAAGAAAAACCGGTGCCGCCGCCTGATTTGTGGATAATTGCGGCATTTTTCAAAGCATCAAATATCTCATCCATGCTATCTTCAACGGGAAGGACAAAGCAGGCCGCCAATTGGCCCAGTCTGCGCCCTGCATTCATCAGGGTGGGTGAATTGGGTAAAAATTTAAGCTCCGTCATCAATTTGTAAAAAATATCTTCAATCTTTTGCACATCGGCTTCGTCTGCATACTTTTTCTCAGCTTTTGCGATATGACTGGCCACCCTTCTGAACATTTTTTCCGGTGTCTCGACAATTTTGCCGGTGCTGTTCTTCTTAAGGTACCTTCTTTTCAAGACATTTTCAGCATTATCAGAAAGATGCAAACCGTTTTTTATAAAGATGGACTTATCGAGCTTAATGGGTGAAGCTTGAGTCAAGCCGTATTCAAGTAACTTGGTCTGGATAATATTATCGACAACAGGCATGGTGATTGTATGGTCTTCCATGTTGTCGATTTCTTCTCTCAGAAACCGGCTGATATCCATGGCTTGGTCGGTTTCAATGGGGTTGTCTTTGGCAAGGATATCCGAAAGTAATTGGTCATCCCATTTGTAGGTGGTTAAATCGAAATGCCCCTCTTCCGTAACTAAAATTTTTCCTTTTGAACCCATTCCTCTTCTCCTGTATGGTGATGAGACCTTTGTAAAACGCCCCATTTTGCCCCATTTCTGTGTCAGCCCTGTGAAATGCGAAGCCTATTTCTCTGGGGTCAGGCTCAAAGTCCGGGATCTTCGACTTGAACTTGAACAAAATTGAGCATTTTTCAAAGGTCTCGTGAATATCTAAGTTGCAGGAAATTTATCTTGATCATTAACTTTTATACAAAAAATCAACA
>JAZFVY010000180.1:0-3428 GCA_036447975.1 Desulfobacterales bacterium | reverse complement strand
TGTCCAGATGAAAATGAATGCTTGCAGACCACGTCTCCTCGGCTTTTTCAAAGGTTATGATCGTATCTGCCAATATCTTAACCGAGTTTTCATCTTTTTGCAGCTGCCCCTGGACCATGATGGAATTATCGTCGGACAAAAGATCATAAACTTTTGCATAAATTGAAGAAAATACCGTAACTTCAACGGAGCCTTGCAAGTCTTCCAATGTAACAAAGGCCATTAAATCGCCCTTTTTGGTCTTAATGATCTTAGTGTTTCTGATCATGCCTCCGATTCTGACTGTTTCACCATCGTTTTTCTCCTTTAGCGTAGCGGAGTCAGCATTCGTAAACTTTTCCAACAGATCTTCATATCCGGTCAAAGGGTGTCCGGTGATATAGAAACCTAGTGATTCCTTTTCAAGCGCTAAAAGTTGTTTTTCACCCCATTCATCGATCTCGGGCATAGAGGGCAAGTTTATGGACGGCCGGTTTTCTTGCATATCAAACAATCCCATCTGCGGATCCGATATTTCCTTTTGAACCCTTTGGCCGTATTCGAGGCTATCTTCAAGGGATGCTATCATACGGGAACGATAATCCCCGGTGGAATCAAATGCGCCACATTTAATAAGACTTTCAATAACCCGCTTGTTAACCTTTTTAAGATCCACACGTTCACAGAACTCAAACAGTGAAGAAAAACTCCCCCCTTCATTTCTAGCCCCGATTATAGATTCAATGGCGCCCTCACCAACATTTTTAACGGCAACAAGTCCAAATCTTATTTTTGAACCTGTTACAATAAATTCCTTGCCGCTTTCATTGATATCCGGAGGGAGGACCTCAATACTTTGACTGCGGCATTCGGCAATATATTTTACGACACCATCTGTGGAATGCATTTCACTGGTAAGTAATGAGGCCATGAACTCAACTGGAAAGTGAGCCTTCAAAAAAGCCGTCTGATATGCAATCAAAGCGTATGCTGCGCTATGGGATTTGTTAAATCCATAACCCCCGAATTTTTCCATGAGATAAAATATCTTTCCGGCTTTGTCAGTTGGAATACCATTGTCCACTGCCCCCTGCATGAAACGCTCCCTGTGCTTGGCCATAATCTCCGGTATTTTCTTACCCATTGCCTTTCGGAGATCATCGGCCTCTGCCATGGAAAAATTGGCCAGGTCACCTGCAATCTTCATAACCTGCTCCTGATATACTACAACCCCGTATGTCTCCTTCAGAATCGGTTCCAGCTGTGGAACAAGGTATTCGACTGTTTTTTTGCCGTGCTTCCTTTCCACAAAATCATCCACCATTCCGCTATCAAGAGGGCCTGGACGATAAAGAGCAACCAGAGCGATAACATCTTCAAAGAATTCCGGCCTTAGCCTTACCAGTAAATCTTTCATGCCGGAACTTTCAAGTTGAAAAACCCCTGTCGTATCACCCGATGCAAGTAGGCGATATGTATCGAGATCGAAAAAATCAAGATTTTCGAGATCAGGGGGTGATTTTTCCTGCAGGGAAATAAGCGAAAGTGTATTAGCAATAACAGTAAGGTTGCGCAGTCCCAGAAAATCAAACTTTACAAGGCCGATCTTTTCAACATATTTCATATCGAATTGGGTTACGACTTCGCCCTTTTTCCCCTTATACAGCGGCAAATATTCAACAAGCGGCTTATCTGAGATAACGACGCCTGCCGCATGTGTAGATGCATGCCTGGAAAGTCCTTCAAGAACACGGCAAATATTAATCAAATCGGCAATTTCAGGTTTCTTTTTTGTCAGTTCCGTAAGTCTTGGTTCCTGCTTTAATGCATCATCAAGGCTTATATTCAATACATCAGGCACCATCTTGGCTATGCCATCCACTTCGTGAAGCGGTATATCAATGGCACGTCCTACATCACGAATTACGGCCCGGGTTTTAAGTTTTCCGAATGTAATGATCTGGGCAACATACTCTCCTCCTCCGTACCTATCCGCCACATACTTAAATACTTCTTCCCTGCCGTTTATACAGAAATCTACATCAATATCCGGCATGCTCTTTCGGGCAGGGTTAAGGAAGCGTTCAAAAATCAGACCATGCTCTATGGGATCAAGATCTGTAATTCCAAGGGAATATGCAACAAGGCTTCCTGCCGCAGATCCTCTTCCAGGTCCCACAGGAATATTCCTATCTTTGGCATGGCGTATAATATCGGCAACAATCAAGAAATATTCTTGAAAGTCCATGGAGTTTATAACGGAAATCTCATTTTCCAAACGTTTTAGATAGAGCTCTTGATCAATGTCAGGTTTTTTTGCCCTTAGAGTCCGCAGTCTTCCATCAAACCCATCCCTGACCTCTTGTTCAAAAAGCTTATCGATTGTACGATCTGGTGCAGTTTCAAATTTTGGGAAGTGATATGTATTAAAATCGAATTCAAGATTGCACCTTCCTGCTATATCCGCAGTGTGCTCTAAAGCGCCCGGATAGCTCTTGAATTCGGCATACATTTCCGATTTTGATTTAAAATATAGCTGATCAGTTTTGAAACTTAATCGTTCTGTTTCGTGAATTAACTTTCCTGTCTGAATACATAAAAGCACATCATGTGCACGAACATCTTCACGGTCGAGATAATGGCAATCGTTTGTCGCAACAAGCGGTATGGAAAGCCTTTTGCTCATATCAAGAAGGGCTTGGTTCACATTTTCCTGTTCATCTATACCGTTGTTTTGAACCTCAAGGAAAAAGTTGTTCTCTCCGAAGATTTCAAGATAAAAGCGCGCGGCTTCATCAGCCTGGTCTGTTCGGCCTTCCTGGATCCGCCTGGGGATTTCACCCCTAAGACATCCTGAAAGGGCAATAAGCCCCTTACTATGTTGTTTCAGGACTTCCTTATCGATGCGTGGTTTGTAGTAAAATCCCTCAAACTGAGCAATAGTGGCCAGCTTACAAAGATTGCGGTATCCATGATGGTTTTCGGCCAGAAGGGTCAGGTGTGAAAGGTCCTTGCTGTCCAAGGAAGTTTTGTCGGTAAGACGACGCGGTGCTAAATAACATTCACACCCAATGATCGGTTTAATCCCCACTTTATTCGCCTTTTCATAAAATTCCATGGCCCCGAACATCGTGCCATGATCGGTAATGGCCAAGGCATCCATATTGAATTCACCCGCACGCTTTAACAGAGGATCGATCCTTATGGCTCCGTCCAGGAGACTGTACTGGGTGTGAACATGAAGGTGCACAAAAGGGGGAGTGAGATTTGTCATTTGCCTAACTCTGATAAACCGAAAATTCGAAATTCATGCGAAGCATCCCGAGGGAATAACCACCAAATACGAAACTTCCCGTATTCTGCGGTACGAATGACCGAATGCTCAAAACGATGGAGAAGGTAACCCATTTCAATAAATATCAATCCGGCATCTTGTTTTGGTCATTATA
>JAZFVY010000179.1:0-4825 GCA_036447975.1 Desulfobacterales bacterium | reverse complement strand
GTATCACTCGAAATCGAAGAGATAAAAGATGGGTTTGAATTGAATAAATTAAAGATCTTTTCAAAATCTGGCATAACTATTTTTTCCACTGATCCGCAAGACATCGGCCAGGTTAACCAAAAAAGATACTTCCGTGAAATTGTGGCCCAAGGAAATATCCACGCTGCGATTATCCAAAAAGATACCGAATCTCTTGATGGTCATAAAGTGTCGGTCGATGCGGTGGAAACGTATGTGCCGCGAATGAGCGGTGATACATTTTTGGGGGCATTTGAAATCTATTATGACATATCAGATAGAAAAAAACAGTTTGACAAACTGTTGTCGCTTTCTTCAACCGTCCTTTTAACCCTGGTATTTGGCCTGCTTTTAGCAATTCTATTTATTTGGCTTAAAGAAAATAAAGCGATTACTGAGCGCATGCAAGTCGAAAAGGCACTCCAAGAGAGCGAAGAGAAACTGTCAGTGATTCTAAATGCGCTGCCGGATATCATTATCGTTGTGGACCAAGATCGTAATATAATATGGTCAAACCCAGTTGCAATAGAATTTTTCGGCTCAGATCCGATGGGCAAGAAATGCCATGATATTTTCAATTTCCGCCGCAATTCCTGTGATTCTTGCCGTGTTAAACATTGTTTCGAAGACGGCCAACGTAACGAACATGAAATTGAAATAATAGGGCAAAACGGCGCTCGAATGGACTTATGGTGCACGGCCAGTGTGGCGGCCCGGTCGGAAGATGGAACCCCGAAATCTGTGATCTTGATATACCGCGATATCACCGAGAAGAAATTACTGCAGGCCGAAACCGCCAGGGCCGGACAACTGGCGTCCATCGGCGAACTTGCCGCAGGTGTGGCCCATGAGATTAACAACCCCATAAACGGAATTATCAACTGCGCCCAATTGTTGATTGACGAGAACGATGAACTGAGCGAACAAACTGAAATCTCTTTGAGAATCAAGAAAGCCGGCAGCCGAATTGCCATGATTGTTCGCAACCTTTTGTCTTTTTCCCGTGATCATGAGGATGAACCCGCTCTGGTTCATCTCCGGAGTGTACTATCCGACTCCCTGGATCTGACTGAGACTCAAATTAGAAAGGACGGTATAGATTTAAACATAAATATTCCGGATGAACTCCCCAGGATCAAAGTGCGCAGCCATAAGATACAGCAAGTTTTTTTAAATATCATCAGCAATGCCAGATACGCGCTAAACCGGAAGTTTCCACATTCCCACGCTGATAAAATTCTTCAAATCGATGGAGAAGTGGCGTTGTCAAATAATATTGAATATATACGTGTGATCTTTTTTGATCGCGGTACCGGCATCCCGGATGAAATTATAGATAGAATTTGTGACCCTTTTTTTACGACTAAACCCCCTGGCAAAGGGACGGGTTTAGGTTTAAGCATTAGTCATGCAGTAATAAAAGATCATGGAGGCAGGCTCTATTTTGACAGTGTTGAAGGAGGGTATTCCAGGATTATAATTGATTTGCCGGTTTTTGGAGGAGAAAATGGAAAAGAAGATGAGAATTCTGATCGTTGAGGATGAAGAGATTCTAAGGTTCTCTTTCAAAGCTTTCCTTGATAAAGAAGGTTATGAGGTAAGAACTGCTGAAGATTATAACTCCGCTATTCAGATCATTTCCGAATCTACTCCTGACTTGATTATTGCCGACATTATTCTGGGGAAGCAAACCGGGATTGATATTCTAAGGGAGGTCAAAAAGGTAGATATGCAAACGCCGGTTATCATGATAACAGGCAAGCCGAGCATAGAAACCGCTTCAGAAGCTGTTCGCCTGGGGGCCTATGATTATTTGTCAAAACCGGTGCAAAAGCAAGACCTTTTAAAGACAGCGAATCAGGCACTAAAATACAAATCGATTTTAGATGAAAAGAACCGTGTTGAGGCTGAGAAAGAGAAATACCGATCTGATCTGGAAACCATATTTGCAAGTGTTCAAGAAGGGATTGTCACTGTTGACTCTCAAATGAAGATCATGAAGGCAAATAAAGCGTTTGAACATATATGTGGAATGAATCAACAGGAAATTATTGGCCGGCCTTTTTATGAACTTTCAGAAAGATGCCTGCTGCAATGTCATAAAGTCCTGGAGGAAGCCTTACAATTCCAAAAAGAGGTCAAGGCCTTTCGTTTGGAATGTGGGAATAAAGATAGGGGCCAGCAGGTGGTGGAACTGACAAGTTCTCCTCTTAAGGACAGGAACAATATATTTGCCGGTGCCGCACTAGTTATAAGAGACATAACCAGAGAGCAGGATCTGGAGCGTAAAATAGCAGAGCAGTGTCAATTTCAGGATATCATCGGAAAAAACGACAAGATGAAAGGGCTGTATGCGTTACTTGAAGATTTGGCCGACGCGTCTACAACTGTTCTGATCACGGGTGAAAGTGGTACCGGAAAAGAACTTGTTGCAAATGCGCTTCATCGTGGAGGAATCCGATCTCAAAGGCCTTTTGTTAAAGTGAATTGCAGCGCCCTGTCTGATTATCTGCTTGAAAGCGAGCTATTCGGTCATGTCAAGGGTGCGTTTACCGGAGCCTTGAATGATAAACTGGGCCGTTTTGAACTGGCCGACGGCGGAAGCATTTTGCTTGATGAAATCGGCGACATTACACCCAGAATACAGCATAAGCTGCTCAGAGTACTTCAGGAAAAAGAATTTGAACGGGTTGGGGAATCAACGCCGATCAACGTGGATGTACGAATCATCGCCAGCACAAACCGGGATCTGAAAGAAATGGTCAGGTTGGGAAAATTCAGGGAAGATCTGTATTACCGCCTCAAAGTTTTTGAGGTGAAGCTTCCTCCCCTGCGTGAGCGGATCGATGATATTCCATTACTTCTCGATCACTTCTGTAATTTATTCAATATGCGCTTTAATAAGGATATTGATGGTGTTTCAGATGAAGCATATAGGATATTATCAAATTATCATTGGCCGGGTAACGTCAGAGAGTTGGAACATGCCATGGAACATGCATTTGTCCTCTGCCGAGGCCGGGTTATTACGGTTGATAACCTCCCTCCTGAAATTAAAGCCCATCAAAGTTCCCCTAAATCCGTTGTTGAAAAGGACTCTGCCACAGACCCTCAAAATATACTCCTTACATTAAAAAAGACCGGTGGGAACAAGGCCCAGGCAGCTCGATTACTGGGGATAAGCCGGAAAACTATTTACAGGAAATTATCTCAGCTTTAAACAACAAAAAATCTGTGAGTTGATTGTGACAGTCCCGAATGTGTGACGTCACAAAAGTGTGACATGTCACACTTTTATACCCCCTTAAGTTACCATACCATTCTATCCTTCATTTTATAACCAATTGAATTAACTGCTATATATCAAATTTTTCTATATTACCACTTTTTGGCACGCCTCTTGCTGATAATCAATTCAGCCATGTTTGTTAGTTTATCTCAATGAGAGATTAAGTGGCGCAGTGCGGCGGGCCGATAATGAAACCAGATGAATCTATTATTCAACAGCCTCGGACTAAGAAAGATAAAAAGAGGAATTTGTGTCCGTTTCTCAGCTCATCTTTTAAAGATTGTTACTCAGAGGATATGACCAGCAACAAAATATCTATGGTTATTTACTACTGCCAGAATCGTTATGAAGAATGCGATATTTACAAAAGGATTAGAGGTCAAGAACAGGATGAATAAAGAATCCGAATTAAGCTGCAGGAAATTTATGGAAATCGGGATATCAGGGATCTGCGGTAACATCGCTGTCGTAAGCACTATCGCCACTACTCGTTTTTCAGTCGACCCATCATTTAGAAAAAAAGAAAATCTGAGAATGATGTGAGACCTTGAATCAAATCCAATGGAGCACCTCGACAATAAGCAATACCTGTCGACGATATACAATACCTGATTGGAGAAGAATACTACTATGAAATTCTCAACAAAACTCTATTCAGCACTCTTTATGCAATTTCTACTTGCTATCTTGCTTGTTGGCGCTGCGCTTTACATGCAGACAAAACAAAAGCACGATAGTCTGGTTATCAACTTGGCGGGAAGGCAGCGGATGTTGAGTCAGAAAATGACTAAAGAAATACTCCTCTTTTCTGAAGGGTATTTGTCTTCTGATAAGGTTGCTAATACTGTTAAGGTGTTCCACGATACTTTGGATAGTCTGTATCATGGCGGGAGGGCTCCTCTGGATTTAACTCAGACAAAGTTTGCAGAGCTTCCTAAGCCTCATAGCAAAGAGATAGTCGATCAGCTTGGAAAAGTTGATTCAATATGGAAGCTATTTCGAAAAGATGTTTTAAATATTCTGGGAGAAAAGGATCAACCCTCCCTTGAACATATTCAGAAGATCAATGTTACGTTGCTCCAGGAAATGAAAGAAGTAGTCGATCAGCTTAAAAAAGTTGAATCAACTTGGAAGCTATTTCAAGAAAATACTTCGAAAATTCTGGGAGAAAAGGATCAACCCGCTCTCGAACACATTAAGAAGATCAATGTTTCGTTGCTCCAGGAAATGAATAAAGCCGTTTTCTTAATGGATGAAGATTCGGCCAGAAAAGTGGAGAATACAAGAAATATTCTCCTGGGGGGGTGCGTTGTTCTGGTAGTTCTATTTTTAGTGACTTTACGGATACTATTGCGCGATCGGAAGGAGGGCTGACCATCTCTGCCACGAGAATTAACTTAGGGATTTCGCCTCCATTGGAATTGTGGAATGGTGGAATTATAGCCCAGTGAAATAGACAAAAGAGGAACCCATAATGGATAAAGAATCCGAATTAACCCGGAGAAAATTTATGGAGAT
>JAZFVY010000178.1:0-2707 GCA_036447975.1 Desulfobacterales bacterium | reverse complement strand
CTTTTCCATGATATCCATCATGACGTTTTCCAACACCGGCCATTCAATATCCAAAACTTTGGCCAGTGCCCCGATGGCGGCCGTATTTCTCATAATGGGTACCCCTTCCAACTCTTTGACAATGTCCATAAAGTTAATGCCCACTCCTTGAGCATTAACTTTTGCGGAATCATAAAGGATTATCCCACCGGCGTTGAGACGATTCTTGTGTTTTTCTACCGCGTCCTGGTTTAAAGCAACGATGAGATCAACCTTCTCTTTGTGGGCTTCTATTCTCTTTTCTGAAGCTCTAACAATGGCAAAATTGTGCCCGCCCCGAATGAGCGAGGGATAATCATCGTAGAAAAATATTCGGTAGCCTATTCTTTTCAGGAGTCTAGCGAGTGTATGCCCGGCCTGCCTGACACCATCACCCGCTTTTCCACCAATGAGAATCGATATTTCTTTCATGACAAATCTCCTGCTTATAAATCCTAAGAATTTAAATGGCTGGCAGTAGGTTATAGTAAACTAATTTTTTATCCCAACATAATGCCACATTGTGGTATGTCAAATATGCGGAGCGAAATTGTGTTTTGTGGAACAGGTTTTCCCTATCGATCGGATTGTAAGGCCTGTTTGTAAATAAAGAACAGGGATGATGAGTTTTTATTTCCAATTAAATTTGCAACTAATTCCTAATCGATTTGACGCTTCCATAATCTGCATTATAATAAATATACAACTAAGATTATTGAATGGATATGAATAAAGGATTATTAAGGGGGCAGTATGACTCGTTTTGAATATGAGATTACCCGGCACTCGGCAGACACCTTTAACAAAGTTGTCTATTTTTGTTCTCAGTCTGGCCAATGCGGTATTGATGAAGTCTCGAAAGATCAGACGAGAATCTTGACTGAAATTCTGAACAACCGGGGAAGTGAAGGCTGGGAGCTTGTCCAAATTTCTTTCGGCAAAGACGGACTAATGGCCTTTTGGAAACGTAAAATTAAGGATAAGTAGAAATAGCTACGGAAAACAAAATCAAATGGGAGACCAACATCTATATCCTATCGCAGTAAATCAATTACGGCTTTCATAAACGCCGGAAGATCATCCGGCACCCTGCTTGTTACCAGTTTTCCGTCCACAACCACTTCTTGATCCACCCACTTGGCCCCGGCATTTATTAAATCATCTTTTATTGCAAAAAAAGAGGTTACCTTCCTTCCTGAAAGTATCCCCGCAGAAGCCAGCATCCATCCGGCATGACAAATGGCAGCTACTAGCTTGTTTGCATTAAAAAAATCTTGCACTAGCTTGACCATGGCGGGATAACGTCGCATCATATCGGGCGCATAACCGCCAGGAATTATAATCCCGTCAAAGTTTTCAGCATATACATTGTCTGCGCTGGTATCCGCTTTGGCCTGTGTGCACGGTTTTCCCGTATAAACCTCCGCACTGCCGGAACCAACCACCGTAACTTCCACACCTTCCTCCTTTAACCTATAGTAAGGATACCAGAATTCAAAAACGTTGAACATTTCTTCTACTAATATAATGACTTTTTTCCCTTCAAGTAACATCTTCTCCTCCGTTTTTTATCACGAACTTTCTATATAAACTTATTTCCTTTGTATTAATTTATTCTTTTGAAAAAACGTGTCCCACAAGCATTCAGGTGATCCGGTTTTGAAGCGAGTCACCTTACCACTGGCTGGAATATAAAATCAGTTCGAATCATCATATTTCATATTGCGCATCTCTTATTCCACCCTGGAAAAAGCCTTGATATTGGCTTTGCAAACCGGGCATTCTTCGGGCGCCTCATTTTCACATGTACAGCCGCAAACGCCGCAGACATAGTAACATTCCACTTCTTCCGGACTGTCCAGATTGTCAAAAGCATTTTGATAAAGATCAGCATGAACTTTTTCAACTTCATTGGCATATACGAAGCTGCGCTCTGCCGCTTTATTGCCCTCCGATTTAGCCGCTTCTATCATGGGCGGATACATTTTTTTAAATTCATGGGTTTCACCTGCGATGGCTTCTTTAAGATTTTCAGCGGTAGCTTTAATACCCTTGAGTGCCCTCAAATGGGCATGTGCATGCACCGTTTCGGCCTCCGCAGCTGCCCTGAAGAGCTTGCCGACCTGAGTGTATCCTTCCTGGTCGGCCTTTTTAGCAAAGGCAAGATATTTACGGTTGGCCTGTGATTCTCCAGCAAATGCTTCCAATAAATTTTGTTCTGTTTTACTCATGAATTTCCTCCTCTCAATATTACTAATATGCAAATTAGACATCCAACATAACTGTTACCAGTGGAAGAGCCACCGTAGCCTTTCCATGAGTGCATATTTACCCCGCCAAAAGCGGGGAAGTTTCAAGTGATCTAAAGTGCTTTAAGTTATAGAATGTCGTATACGTTTTGAACTCCTTAGTAATTTTAAATGTTACAAGTCTTCCATGGTCAGTTCATGTGTGATATCGATACACCCGATGACACTTTGTGCACCTGGACATAACTTGATGTAGCCGACTATGTGATCTAATGTGGCAGCGTGCTCCTTTTCAGGATCAACTTTATAAAAATCCTTAATCCCGCCGTGGAATCCATTGATGACCGGTTCGGCAAAACCTTTGATCTCGGCCTTCCGGGTGGGACCCTTCTCTCTTGTAATCGTGATATGTGATCTATGAACTATATTTGCCATCATGC
>JAZFVY010000177.1:0-19831 GCA_036447975.1 Desulfobacterales bacterium | reverse complement strand
CCGACCTGATAGGAGAATAATATGAAATCCGGCTCTTTGCCCTCAATGTCCGGACTGTACCAGACAATATTTTGAGAGTCAGGCTTGGCAACAGATTCAAGGAATTTATAAAAATGCCTTTCACCTTCCGTTGTGAAGCTCTCGACGTTAGCCGGGATCATGGTTGCCAAGATGCACCCCTTATAAAAAATCTGCGATGTTTGATACTTATTGTATCATTTATAAACGTAAACGGTGGCTGCTAATTCACAATTCAATCTTTGACACCTTAATTTTCAGCGCATCCTCGTCCAGCCCTGAATTAGGGACATTCAGATTAAGGAATCATGATGATTCAATTCTTATTTCATTATTGCCTTCATGATCCTTCAAACCGTTTAAAATTCATTTTTATCTCCATCCTTTAACAATTCATCTATTCATCTGTTATAAAACAGACACTATCCATTCTGCAGTTCCTAAATGACGTTCACAATACTTTTTTCCCTTGTGTGGTCAAATGCTTGTAGAATCGAGATCATGAACAACTGCACCGCCGAACGTCTTCTCTACCAGCTCACGTATGTGCGCCTGTTTGGTAAGAATGATCACCTGCCAGTCGTTCTTCTCCTGGAATGTATGGACCATCTGCACGGCTTTACGCTCTCGTTCCTCGTCTAGGCTGAGGAACGGCTCATCGAGGATGAGAACACGCTGTCCCACATCTGCGTGCTCGGCGAGTGCTAGCCTGGCTGCGATAATGAAAGCTTCTCTTGTTCCCCGTGACAAGTTCGTCACAAGTCGCGAGTCACCCCCCGCATCGGTCACCTCAATCAAAGTTTCGTCCAAATCGTTTGCAACGACCCGGCTATCCGGTGTCAAGACCTGATGCAAGTACTCCTGTGCCCATCCTGAAACTTCCTCCATCTGGATGTCGGACTCATGGCTCAGTTCCTCGAAGAGATCTTTCGCAATAGCGGCCGCGTTCATGTCGCGGTGCGCGTCGGCAAGATGCCGTTCGAGCCGACGGCATTGGACTTCCAGGCGTTGGATTTCCTCCGGGAGTCCCTTCAACTGTCCAAGTACATGCCCTGTCTCCCTACCACTCCTTCTGCTCTGTTGCTCAACTGTCTCCCTCAACTTGCCAATCTCGGAACGGAGTCCTTCCACCTTACGACGTAACAACTGGATTTCGGCCTCGCTCTTCCCCTCGACACCGATCCCCTCCTTGTCGAAAGCATTCAGCTTTCGTTCGGTCTCGTTACGATCGATCCCCTCCGCAAGGGCCTTCAGCCCTTCGGCGGTTTCCTTACGAGCCTTGTAGTTGCTAACCTGCGACACATACTCATCCCGAGACTTTACGTTGTGATTCTCAAGCCATTGTTTCTTTGCCTGACCACCTTGAACCAGTTCGTCGCGCAATTTACGGTACTCCCGTTCGAGCTCTGCTATCTTCCCGTCTGCATCCGCGACTTTACGTTCTTGCACCGTACGTTCCTTCGTGACCGCATCATAAGCGCGATCAACATCAACTAAGTAAGTAGTGAGCCCACTTATTGTCGATACTTCGGCACGGTTGTTCGGCGCAGCGCGGTTCCATTCATCGCGGAAACGTCCCACAAGCCTTGCCTCAGCCCGCGTGTCTATCATGCCACCAGGTTTGCGCGAAAAAGCAAGAAATAGCCCACCGATTACAACGCCCATCGACAAAGCAATGTAACGTGCGTTTGAACCAATCAGAATTGCACCAAGTACCCCGCCGACAAGCATGAGGGCGCCAAGAAGAACGAGACCCGCCCGCCAGTGTCCTCCTGTGCTCGATCCTATCTGAGCTTCTTCTAGCCGATCAATCATGGCGCGCGCCTTTTCTGCGAAATCTCTCGCTGGACCTGCTTCTGCAGTTAGCCGTGAGGCTACTGAACGGGCTTCGTTCGCCTGGTCGAGGAAACCCTTAAGCTCCTGCTCTTTGGCGGAAACACTACTTTCTAGATCGTTGACCGTATTCTCGATCTTATTGAGATCCGCCAATTCATCCTTCGCATACCGGGACAACTTTTCGAGTTCAGCGAGAGCTTTTTCATACCGCAGCCGTGTCTCTAAGCGACCCTTCAAATTGCGGTACTCCACGCGCATCTCTTCAAGAGCGAGCTCCGCTTCTAGTTTCCTGAGGTTTCCTTCTTTCCGCCTGACTTCCCCCGTAGTCTTTGTAAGCTCATCGGAAATCTTTTTAGCTGCCAGTTCACCCGCGAGAATGTTCTCCCTCTCTTCGTTCTTTTCTCTCAGCGAACCCTGAACCTTCTCTAACTTCCACTGTAAATCCTCTATCGATCTGATGTGTGCGAGGCGGCGATCGCTCGAAGCTTTCTCGCCGAGCGCTTTGGCCACGGTTTTCAGGTCGACGCCAGAAGAGAAAAGCCGGGCCTTCAAATCGCTCATCCACTTAGTCGACCGAACTCCCAGCAGAATGTCACCCGATCGTACGGCGTGAATACCGTAAAAATCATTCACGTCAAGCCGTCCTGGCTCTCTGCCTTCTTCATTGACAGATGACGCTTCTGCTTCTGATCCATAACGCTTGACGAGTTCCTTGCCCGCCCCACTTCGCCCATCAGGTTGACAAAGGGCTTTCAAGAAGGCATCAAATACGGTAGTCTTACCAGACTCATTTGGTCCAACGAAGAGAACTGTCTTCCCCAGTTCAAACCTTTTCCGCACGAACTTCCCGAATGATTCTAGCTTTAGTTCGCTGATCATTTCTCCCGCTCCAGTCTAATAGTGAGCTCCGAAAGACCCAACTGCCTGGCCCGTACCCAGAGCTCGTATTCATCTGATCCTTCCGGTGGTCTTCTCGTGTTCCAGAGATCGAGGAACTTCCGGGCAACCGGCTCATCGGCGACTCCGGCCAGGATCTGCACCGCTCGCGTGTCTACCTTGAGGTAGCGGACTTTCGGAGCCAGTTCCTTAGTGAGACGTTTTCCCGCCTCCACTACTTGCTCTTCGCGTTCCACCATTCCGCTAAGATGAAGCTTTACTAGATCATTCCTGCTCCACTCAATCGATGTCTCAATTTCGGTCGTGGTACCGTCAGGGGCCAGCGGCACGTCCACCCTATGAAAGAGTCCGGCAGTTTGCAGCGTAACGAAACGTACAGCAGGTTTTCGTTCTGGCTCCAGATCGATCGCCAAGCATCCACGAGGACCACTCTCCCCTGTTCGCCACACCCGAGGAGAACCCGCGTAGGAGATGGTCGTATTCCTTTCAGTGATGTCATTCGGTCGAACGTGGATGTGACCAAGCGCGGCATAGTCAACTTCATATCTGCAGAATAGGTCCGGATCGATCGCGGTGCCACCCTCCTCGATGTCCGGCCCAGCGTAACTCATCCCCAAAACAACGCCGTGTGCTACGGCTACCCGCACATTTGTCTTTTTGAGAGGAACATTCCACTCGTGGTAACCAGTGTAATCTGGCTGGTGCGGAACTGACAAAACCTCGAAAGCCTTGAACCCCTTACCGATTGTCACAACATCGAATGGCTTTTGGTCGAGCAGATAGATATCCCCCCACTCGAAAGACCGAAGATCGCGGCCCTTCGTCTCCAACTCCTCATGGTTTCCTGGGACATAGACCACAGGGCAGGGAAGAGGGTCAGTAACCTTGCGGAACTCAGTTCGTAGTTCTTCTGCGTCAGCAAGAGAGTTGAATACGTCGCCGGCAAAGAGAAGACAGTCTACCTTCAATTCTACACATATTCGAGCGATTTCGTTAAGGACACCGAGAGAGTAAGCACGCTCTCTATCGTTACAATCGAGGTGAAGGTCTGCAACGTGAAGAAGCTTTATCATTGGTTATCCCTTTTTAGAATTTATATGTGGATCATCTCCCGATCAGTTGTAGCTAATTAAGGCAAGTCAAGTGAATAATCTTTAAGTGAGCCAGTGTGGTTCCAGACATAATTAGCCGTGGATTTAGGGTTCATTGAAAAAGGTGAATTTGGTACAGCAAAAAAAGACATAGCATAAATCGAAAGAATGTTAAAGGCACTGATAAAATCTTTAGAAAACAAACACTTGAACCCTTGAACCCTGGAATCCTTGGACCCTCTTCTCCAACTAAATTGGAGAAGAGCCTAAAATTTAAACATACCCGAAGCGCGTTTGAAATCGATTTGTTTCAAAGAACTAAACTGTTACTATGTTTTTAGTGTGAAAATCCACCCCCAGATAATTTGGATTGCCAAATATGACGATCTCGTAAAAAGTCATAAATGCCTTTTTACGAGCGGTTTTAAGTTTTTGGTGTTAATTTTTAAGTATTTGTAAACAGTGATAATTTTTAACCTAAAACCGGATGAATTCGAGTTTTTACGAATTCATTGAATATAATTTTAAGGAAATGTAGTTATGTCCGCTCCGGCAAAAATAGACCCGAATGAATTTCGGCTCATGCGAGATTATATTGAAAAAAGCTGTGGCATACATTTGACAGACGACAAAATGTACCTTGTTTGTACCAGGCTTACAACGCTTATGGTGGAAAGAGGATGCAATTCATTTGCCGACCTATACCATAAAGCTGTTGCGGACAATACACACGTGCTGCGCGACAAAATTGTTGAAGCCATGACCACCCATGAAACGTTCTGGTTCCGTGATACAAGTCCGTTTGTAATTATGGATGAAGTTGTTCTCAGGGAACTTGCCGAGGAAATAAAGTTGGGAAAGCGATCAAAAATAAAGATCTGGTCTGCAGCATGCTCCACAGGACAGGAACCGTACTCCGTTGCAATGACTGTGCTTGAACTCGCACGAAAATATAATTCATTGAAACCTGAACATGTTGAAATTACCGCCACTGATATTTCATCAACGGTGCTGTATCTTGCGACGGCCGGAAGATACAACAGCCTTGCCATGTCCCGCGGGCTCGGTAAAGATTATGAAAACCGGTATTTCGAGCCGGACGGCAAAGTGTGGGCTATCAAGAATGATGTCAAAAAAATGGTCAGGTTTAAAAAAATGAACCTTCAGGGAGACTTTTCTCTTATCGGGAAGCAGGATATTATACTTTGCCGGAATGTACTTATATACTTTTCAGACGAATTTAAAAAAGATATCCTGCAACGCATTGCAGTGTTGCTGAGACCGAATGGCAATCTTTTTCTCGGCGCTTCTGAGTCGATCATCAATTATACAAAAGAATATGATATGCTGCGGCATACCATAGGGCTGTACTATAAGGTCAAGTAGGAGGAGATATCTTTGCAAAACGTCCCCTGCGGGAAACATTTTTCAAAGATCTCGATGGGGGGTAACAAATTGTGGAATTGATCTAAAATCTGCATAAACTACTTCCGAAAAGGATTTATTAATTATGCATACATGGAAAGGAGCCTGCCATGCGAATTATGTCAGTTGACGATTCGGAAGCAACACGGAAGTACATCAAGGGTGCCGTTGACGTACTCGGGTTTGAATTTTTAGAAGCTGCTGACGGCAAGGAAGGTCTTGAGGTCTTGGAAAAAGAGAATGGCAATGTCGATCTCATCCTTCTCGACTGGAACATGCCGGTTATGGACGGTATGGAAATGCTGGAAATACTGAAGTCCAACGACCTTTTCAAAGATATTCCAGTTACAATGGTAACAACCGAGATTGAACGGCACAAGATTATTGAGGCAATCGATAAAGGTGCCAAGAACTATCTAATGAAGCCGTTTTCCCAGGAAATCCTGGTAGGTAAGATCATGGAAGGCCTTGGTATGGAATTATAGTCATGAAATCAGAATCCTGAGAAATCCGGGTTAAGGACTATTTATGAGGCAGCACAATGGCAGGACTAATCATTTCCGTCATAACCAATAAAGGCGGAACCGGCAAAACCACCACTGTCGTATCTCTTGGGCAGGCTTTAGTTCGTGAAGGAAAAAAGATTCTGGTTGTGGACAATGACAGCCAGTGTAACGCGTCAAATATTCTTTTGGAAGGTGAACCCCGCAACAGTCTTTTTGAAATATTAAAATCTGACAAGTGTGTTCCTATAGATGATTGTATCTACTCGACTGAGTTTGAGCAAAATCTTCATTGCATCCCGAATGTTCCCGACACTGCAACCTTAGAGCCCGAATTAATTCAAAAAGGAACCAAAGAGGGTTTTAATGTCCTCCGCAAAGGGCTGAGAAATTATGCTTTAGAAAATTTTGACATCACACTTATAGACAACCCGCCGAACATGGGAATTTTTGTTGTAAATTCCCTGCACTGTTCTGATTTTGCTATTGTGCCCACTGAAGCGGGAAGCACACATTCCATTAGAGGATTGATAAAAGCAGTTCAATTTATTCAAGATATTGGAAATGATCCAGAAGGAAACCCCGGACTTAGTTTTTTAAGACTTCTCGTCACAAAAGTGGACAGACGGACTTCCGTTAACCATATTATTATGGATCAATTAAAAGCTCAATTCGGAAAAGATCATATGTTTGAAACTGCCATTCCAATCAATACATCGATACAAAAGGCTGAATTAATGGATCAAACCGTTTTCGAACATGACTCTAAGTCAACGGCGGCGAAAGCATACCAGGAACTGGCAAAAGAATTGATTCCCATCCTTGAGCAACAAGAATAAATTGGAGTTTTATTATGCCTGCAAAACGAACCGGGAGACAGTACGATAATCTAAAAAAAAATGTAAAGGCTCTGTTTGAAGAAGCAGGGGATGTTGTTAAAAAGTCAACCCAACCACCCACCAAGCCGGCCGCCAAACCATCCCCCCGGCCCACCGGCCAGCCTTCTGAAAAGCTCTTTACAGCTATGCTGTCTCAAAAGGCACAAGATATTTTAGTGCAAGAAAAAGAGAGGACAGGAGAAAATCTTCCTCTTATCCTGGAACGAGCTATTATTAATCTTAAAACACCTGTTGCAAATGACGTTGGTGTTGTTGCCGCTAAAAAAAAACAACCCGCTGTTTCTATAACTGACGAAGATAATTATAAATTACAGGTTTTAAATCGTATTGTTGAAATGAAGGATAATGACAACTTATCCTTTGATGAAATTGCCGGACGCTTTAATAAAGAAGGTTTAATAACTTTTTCCGGAAAGGGGCAATGGCACGGAATAACGATTTCTGCAATGTATAAGCGCTTCAAGAACAGCTAATCCAATCAAACCCCGCTAAAAGCGGGATATAAAATTTAATCATACCTAAAGCTCGTTTGAAATCGATTTGTTTCAAAGAACTAAGATGTTACTAGCGGCTGAGTTTTTTGTATATAAGTGTCTCTCCATAGTGAACAGGCTCAAATTTATCCGTGACACCGTACAGATTCTCCGGAGCCCCCAAAATAAGAAAACCACCATCGGAAAGTATATCGTAGAATTGGTCAAGCATACGCACCTTTGCATCATCGTCAAAGTAAATCAGCACATTACGGCATAAAACCACGTCATGCCCGCCCAGCATTGTAAACGGTTTTATAAGATTAATCTGTCTGAATTCAACCATAACCCGTATCGAACTGTTTATAACCCAGTTCGTTCCATCCTTTGTAAAATACTTTGCCATGAGATCCAGTGACAGCCCGCGATTTATTTCCATTTCATTGTATTCACCTGCCATTGCCTTTGAGAGAGTTTCGCTTGACACATCGGTTGCAAGCAGCCCGAAGTCTTCCATCGATATTCCAAGAAGACTATTGACTGCAGCGTACTCATGAATCAGTATTGCAAGGCTGTAAGGTTCCTGCCCGGTTGATGCCCCAGCGGACCAGATGGACACTTTCGGCCCTTTTCTGGAGCTGTCGCGTTCCTTTCGTTCGCGGATAATTTTCCCCAGCCTCGGGAGAATATATTCTTTGAAAGCGGCAAAGGGGTGTTCATCCCGGAAAAAAGAGGTCTCGTTGGTTGTGATGGTGTTGATGATTTGTTCCTCTATTTTAGGCAGAGGGCTTTGTTTAAGTTTTCGATAAAATTCTCCAAAACCCTTGCAACCGGCGGCTGCAACCACAGGTTCGAGACGCTGGTGAATCAGGTAGGATTTATCGTCGGGAATGGTAATTCCGCATAAGCTGTGAATGTAGCGGCGGAGGAGATCAAACTCCTGCCCGGAAAGTTCCATGGTATATTCTACTCCAAATTCTATCCATGCATCATGGCGACTACCGCATATGGAATCTTAGCAAGGGGCAATACCTTGTCCGCATTACCTGATGCTTTGACACTACCTGGCATCCCCCAAACCACACTGGTTTTGTCATCCTGAACAATAATAGAGGCTCCGGCCCGTTTAAGGATTCCTGAGCCTTTTGTGCCGTCTACCCCCATGCCGGTGAGAACTATGGCAATTATATCTTTGCCGTAAACTGTTGCTCCGGATCGAAAAAGAATATCCACTGAAGGCTTACATCCGTTTTCCGGAGGCTGATTGCCAACAACAGTCCTTACCGTTTTGTGCCTTTTTATAAGCAGCATATGTCTGCCGCCGGGAGCGATATATGCATGTCGTTCCTTTACGATATCGCTATCCCTGCATTCCATCACGGTGTAGCGACACTTGGAATTCAGACTTTTGGCAAGAGATTGTGTAAATGTGGGAGGCATGTGCTGAACGATGAATATAGGCACATCCACTTTTTCACAAAGCAGAGGCATCGCTTCAGCCAGGGCCCTGGGTCCGCCTGTGGAAACGCCGATCAATATTGCCTTAATATCTGAGGAAACAGTTAACTTAGGTGTGATTTTAGATGGTGGCGGCACGACGATACGCGGCTCTGCCGGATCTGCAATACGTTTGGACGCGAAGTAACGAATTTTCACCACAAGCTGGCGGCGAAGAATCTCTATGTTCTCCTTCAGATCTTTGCCTTCAGGCTTTGGAATGAAATCAAAAGCGCCCATCTCCAGAGCTTTGACTGTAGTATCGGCTCCCTTCTGCGTATGGGAGCTGAGCATAATCACTCCGATCGGCTTGGATACAATATTTGATGCATTGATTTTCTGAATGGCCTTCAAAGTGTCCAGTCCATCCATATCCGGCATCTCAACATCAAGTGTAACGAGGTCGGGAGGATTTGATTGGATGAATTCAATCGCTTTTACTCCGTTCCAGACAGAACCGACCACTTCGATATCATTTTCGCTGGCCAGACTTTCTTCAATAGCGCTGCGGAAAATTCGGGAATCATCAACAATGAGGAGTTTTGTCTTCATGCTTTAAATACTCTCTTGCGAGTGAGCTTTCAGGTTGCTGATAATATTCAACAATTTTCGAGAGTTTGCAATAATCAATAGTTCATCTTCCAGTTTGCACACCCCGCCCCCAATATCAAATACTCTGCGTTCAACACCTTCGGGAAGCTCCCGATCTTCTTTGCGGCGATTTTCAATCTGATCCTCATCAACGGTTTCTATATCGTCGATACTATCCACCAAAACGCCGAAAGGATCTCCCACCTCAGGCTTAAACAGTACTATCCGGCTTAACTTATCCACTTTTTTGCTCTCAAAACCCAAAATCAGCCTCAAATCGAGAAGCAGATAGATCTGTCCCCGTATGTTGACATAGCCCTTAACCTCCTCGGGAGCATGAAAGATTGGGGTAAAATCGACTTCAGGGTTGATCTCTTTCACGTCCAGAATGTCCACGCCAAAGCGCCGTCCGGATATCCGGAATGTACAAAACTGGAGTTTTTGCGCCTCAACCGCTTCTTCTTCCTTAGCAGCTTGCATCCGAACATCTCCTTTTTCAGGTTACGTTTTGCTCTTTTCCAAATCTAAAAGTTCCGCCACGGTGGTTAAAAAGCGTTCCCTGTCAAGCTTGACTTCATAGTGGTCAAAACCACATTCCATCGCCCTTTTACGGTCTTTGTCGGTGTCCAGAGAAGTCAGCGCCATAGCAGGAATATCCTGCTGATGCGTCCCTTGACGGACATGTTTTAAAAAATCCCAGCCGTCCATCACCGGCATCTCAAGGTCAGATACTATCAGGTCAAATTCGGATTCATCCAAGCGATCCAGGCCGACCCTTCCATCCTCGGCAGTAGTGACCTTATAGCCGTCCGCCTCAAGATACCCCCTGATCAGACGCCTGAAAAACGAATCATCTTCGAGCAAAAGAATCTGTTTTGCAGTCTCGGGGGGAAGACCGGCCGTACTTAAAAGACCCATCCGCTGGTCGGCAAACCATTCAGGTTCGATTATCTCTACCAAACGATAAATATCTATGAACAGGGTCATGGAATCGCGTATAATATTCGTACCCAGTAAACCGTCTTCCATGTAGCTTTCAACATTCAATTGAGCGGGGGTTTCTTCAATATCAATTATGCCGGAGATAAGAAGTCCGACCGGACGTTTGTGTTTTGGAAGGATAAGGAACATCTCCTCACGCTCCACAACCGGTGAAACAGTCAGGGCATGGTCCAGGCGAAGCACCCGTGTGGATGTTCCGTCAATCGTAATGAATTCCCTTTCGTCTATCAGCTCGACATCGGACATTGAAATCGGTTCGATGCGTCGAATCAGCGGCAGGACCATGGCAAATTGCTCTTTCGCACCATACCTGAAAAGAAGTGCGTTCTGTAGATCCTCGTCCTTCGCCGCCCTGTCAATCTCTTCTGCGTCCTTATCTATAAGGACATCCAGCATTATCCCGGTATGTCTCGCGATACCCTCAACATCCAGAATCAATGCGCATTTGCCGCTGCCCATGATAGTGGCGCCTGAATATATGCTAAGCGATTTCACTGCCCAATGCATGGGCTTGACGACGATCTCCTCTGTTCCCTGTATCTGGTCCACAATCAGACCAAAACGGCTGTTACCTGCCTTGACCACCGCAAAGTTGCAGGACTGGCTGAATATTTCGCCATTTTTTTCGCCTCCGGCATTGATATACTCCTGCAAGGCTGCTTCCTGTTCCTTACGGTACTTTTCGGTAATTTCGGCTCTGACTTCTCTGGTGAATGGCATTGGCCTTGCCAGCACTTCCGACAGGCGCACCATGGGCAAAAGACGATCCCGGAGGCGGTAAACCTCCTGATCATCCGTACATTCAATTTTTGTCTTCAAATCTTCATCATACAGGCACAACAATTCCACAAGGCTGATCTGGGGTATGGCGAACATGTTTCCCCCTGACGTGACGATGAGAGACGGAATGATGGCAAGGGTGAGCGGCAGTCTGAGATGAATCGTGGTCCCTTCTCCAACAGTAGATTCAAGATCAAAAGATCCGCCCAGTTTCTCGATGCCGGTCCTGACCACGTCCATACCCACGCCCCGACCGGAAACATCGCTGGCTTCATCCGCCGAGGTAACACCGGGCAGAAGAATAAGATGCAAAATATCCTTGTCGCTCATCAGGTCTAATTCAGACTCGGTTTTCAGAGCCTTCTCCAAAACCTTTTTACGTATGATTTCAGGGTCGATCCCCCTGCCGTCGTCACTTATTTCAATGTTAACCCGACCTGCCTCATGATAGGCCGTAAGCATTATGTGGCCGGATTTCGGTTTTCCGGCACGCACTCTCTCTTCCGGAGTCTCAATACCGTGACCACAACAGTTGCGAATGATATGTGTCATGGGGTCTGCCAGAGATTCTATGATAGTTTTGTCCAATTCGGATTCGCTGCCGCTTATGGCAATCTCGATCTGTTTGCCAAGCTTCTTGCCAAGTTCACGGACAATACGGGGAAACTTCCCGAATATCTTGCCGATCGGCTGCATCCGGGTACTGATGATAGTTTCCTGCAATTCGGAGGTTACCAAATCCAATCGATGGGCAACGGAGCGGGGAACAGGGTCTGAGTCGTCCATGGAAAGCAGGTGCTGGTTGCGCACCAGAACCAGTTCTCCGGCCTGCACCATCAGATTGTCAAGAATATCCACATGGATACGCACGGTGCTGCCAAAATCAGCACCGGACTTGTCCAGGACAGATGTCTCTTTCACATGGTCTGCTGCAAACTCGGCGGAACTCTTTTGAATCGTAGGACTCGTAGACGGTTCATGGTCAAGAAGGTAGCTCAGACGGCCATGGACACTTGTTATATCCACCTTGTTACTATGCTGGATGTCATCCAGCATGGCTGTTAGAAGATCCACTCCCGCCAGAAGGGCATCAATATATTCGGACTCCGGTCGGATCTCTCCTGCCCGTATCCTGGAAAGCAACGTCTCCATAACATGCGCAAGACCGGTCATATTGCCAAGGTCCAAAAAACCGGCGGCCCCCTTAACAGAGTGAATCGCGCGAAACACTTTATCCATAAGTGCCCGATCCGGATTATCCTTTTGCTTCTCCAGATTGAGAAAATCATCCTCTATAGCATTGAGATGTTCCTTTGCTTCTGAAATAAAACTCTCTATCAACTCCGGATCAAGAGTTGACAGATTGTCAATTGTCTCTTTGTCATCAATCATATCTTAAAACCCCCTTCCCTAAAAACCTTTTTTACGGGCAACCTGGAGTCAAGATTCATCCATGAGTCTCATGGCCTCAAGGATCAAGGCCGTCAGTTCGGCATTAATCCGCCTCGGAATTTTTCTAGCAGGAGGCTTTTTAAAATTGATTGTGGGATTTTCTATTTGAATCAATTTCAAAGCCGCCTCCTCACCTTTAAGGTCGCCGCAAACAGCATGATACAGGGCACCCCCTTTAAAATAAAAAAATCCTTTTGTATCAGAAGATTCAATTTCACAAAGACATGTTTTCTGTTCCATTTCAACCATCTGTAAAAAACTAACAATCGAGATTCCGGACAAGGACCCGTCCGGACTACCTCGCTTCAAAGCTGAAATGATGACCTTGGCAAGCTCTTCCGCTGTAAACGGCTTTTCGATGAATTGCAGGATGTCTTGTTGTATTGCTTCTATTATTTTCGATGTTCCATGGGCCGACATGACGATACACGGAATGCTGGGGTAATATTTGTTCTTATAGGACAAAAGACCAAGACCGTCGATATTTGGCATTTGAAGATCTGTCACCAGTAAGGAAATAGACTTACTTTTTAATATTTCTATGGCTTCCTGCCCGTCGTTGGCTGTTATTAACTCGAATTCATCTTTGTATTCTTTAAAAGAATCCTTGAGATAATTTATAAGCATTACGCTGTCGTCAACAATTAGAACTGTGTCCATTATTTCTTCTCCATTATGGCGTTCTAATGGCCTCTGTAAGCAAATCCGAAAGCTCAGTTTCTATTTTCCTCGAAACTTTTTCCTTAGGGGGCTTTCTAAATTTAATTTTCACATCATCCATTTTAAGTAGTATTAAAGCCGCTTCTTCCCCCCTGATGTTGCCGTAATAAGCATTACACAAAACACCCCCATCAAACAGTAAATATCCTTTTTTGCTTTCATGCGAACTAATTTCACAAAGGCATGTTATATGCTCGATCTCAACCAGCTTTAAAAACCCGGTAACTGACACCCCGTTCAAAGTTCCGCCAAGAATCTCCTCCTGACCCAAAATCGATATGATAGCCCGGGCCAGATCTGTTACTTTAAACGGCTTCTCGAGGTAATGAAGAGCCTCTTCTTCCAATCGTTTCTTCAAAAACGGCGTCCCATAGCCCGTCATAATGATGCAGGGAATAGTAGGAAAATTTTTTGACATGTAGGCCAATAGAACAAGGCCATTGACATTGGGCATTTTAAGGTCTGTTACCACCAGGGAGACAGGCTGTTTTCGCATAACCTTTATGGCGTCTAATCCGTCTTTTGCGGTAATGAGCTCGAATTTATTCCTGTATTTTTTTAAAGTATCCGTGATAATTGTCAAGAGCTGAGCATCATCGTCAACTATTAAAACCTTATCCATCACTTTATATTCCCCGGGTTATATTTTTTCTATCAAGATCTGTGTATTATAGTATTTACTTAAAAGACCATTAAGCAACCGACATGAATAATATTGATAAAAGGTCCCTTAAAAAAGAAAAATCATGTCAGATGGGTTTTGAACTTCTTAGAACCTATCTCAATAATAAGATAGAGTTCAGGGCAAGGCGCAAAAGGGTGAAAAAGCGGAGCATACACGTAGTATGTGAGCATTTTGAACCATTTCGCAACGCCGCCATGGGCACTTATATTGTTTTTGAGATAGGTTCTAGTAATTAATTTAACTTCCGGCACTAGATTTCCGTGATTCTATTTCCTTCCGATTTTTTTCTGCAACATAAGATTATCCAGCAAGATACCTGAATAATTGGCCAGGATGGATATCGGATCACTGATATCCTCATCCTCAATCTCCGCCACCAGGACACCATGCGAATGTTCCCTTCCTTTTAAGCAAAAAACAACCCAATTCTCCATCAAGTTAGGGCCAAGATGAAAATTTTCATTGTAATCCCTGCTAGTTATAATTCTTCCCGATTCTATGGACTGCTTGATGGGCTTTTTTTTGTCAATGGGGAATCTCATGGAATCGATATCCTGCAATCCACCGCTTTCCGATGCCCCTATTAATTCCTGCGAAGCCCCATCAATTAGAAAGGCCGCTGCTCTGCCGGCTTCTATCTCACCTACTACCGTTTCGACTACAATGCGGCAAAGCTGGACAGGGTCGGTAACCTTCATCAGTTCCAGTTCAACATGATAGAGAGAAGACAACTGGGCGTTTTGTTTAAACAGAATCTCGGTCATCTCATCCAGCTCTTTTCTTTGCTCATCAACTTTCCTATGAAGCTTGGAGATGTTGAGAATCATTGCTGCAAACTGACTGACAAACTGGTATACTTCCACTTCCGCCGATTCTTCCGGGTCCAGAACCAAAAATCCAAAGGCCTGGGATTTCGCCTTTATCGGAAAAATAATGGGTAATTGAAATTCCGGCAACAACTCTTTCACCTGATCAAAGCTGGATGCCCAAACAACCAACTGCTCATGCATGACGCGTTTTAGAACCTCTGATGATTCAATTTCCAAAACGCGACGTTTATCTTCTTGCACAAGCTCCCCATCGTGCGCTATTTCAACCACCTTTTGAGCATCCTCCGCCAACCAGATCGCATTCCTTTCCGGTCTCATTCTTTCATACATCTGCTTTGAAAAAAGTACTGCCAGTGACTCTGGATCAGAAAGGTGGACAGAGGAGTAGACGAGATGTTTAAGGGCCGCCAGTTGTTCATAGCTTTCCTTATATATGCTCAATAGTACCTGAGAATCAGAGGATTCTGCCTCCTGTTTATCAGATTCTTTATTAAATTCCTGAACAGTGCTTCCTGGAATTCCGTCCAGTTTCTGGAGAATAAGGGAAATGTCCGTCACGTGGCCGTCATCGGCCGCGGCCTTTTCTATCAAGATCGTCAGCACGTCCAACCCCTCATACATAACATCAATAACTGAGGACGTAATTTTGAAAGCCCCTTTTCTAACAGCCCCAAAGACTTCCTCCATTTTGTGTGCAATCTCGCTTATTTTTTTTAACCCGGCAAAAGCTGCAGATCCCTTTAATGTATGTACAGAACGAAAGATCTGATCGATTAACTCTTCATCTTCCGGTTCTTCTTCCAACTGGATCAGGTTTAAATTTAATTGATCCAAATGCTCTTGGGCTTCCTCCAGAAAGTCTTGCAGCATACGCGCCAGTAGTTGGTCATCCAGATCCTGAACTTTATTTTCATCAGACATGAGAACTCTCCCTGTTCACACTTTTTCATTCCTGGTTTTAGAAACTCCCGATTTGTTCCGGTTTTTGTTTAGTAATCGGGAATCAGGTTGACGGTAAAATCTTTTCTAGAAGACCCAGTAATTGAGTGGGCTTAAAAGGTTTGACGATGTATGCCGTCGCCCCAAGTGCCACAGCTTTGTCCTTATCATCGTCTTGTCCTTCCGTGGTCAACATGACAACGGGAATCGAAGCAAATGCTTCATCCTCCTTCATTTTTTGAAGAAGCTCAAGCCCATCCATGCGAGGCATATTAATGTCCAAAATAACAGCATCAAATTGCTCTTTAGCCATAAGTTCCAATGCCTCCTGACCATCCCCGGCAGGAGTCACCTGAAATCCCTTCGCTTTGAGCGTAAATTCCACCAGCTTGCGAACGCTGGGTGAATCATCTACAGTCAACAATCTCATTGTTATTGTACCTCCTTTATATCGATTTTATAATTTGTAACAGTTTAGTTCTTTGAAACAAATCGATTTCAAACGAGAGGTAATATTTTCAAAAAGCTAAAGTGTTACTAAAATTTATTTCTATGTATTTAGGATCTCCATCACCAGGGTGCAATCTCCCTTCCTTGGGCCTGACTCGATCTGCTCTTTTGCGGAAATGACACATGACTCCTTAAACATTATAGCAACTGAAAAGAACTGGACATCATCTAGTTTCATTCCGACTTTAAAATAATCAATCAGATCCTGATTTGCTCTCGGAATGATCACACTGATCATATTTTCATTCTGGAAACTTACATCAAACCCAACAGCTTTTTCCTCTTGTAGTTCGTCATTCAGCGGTATTTCAATGGATACGATATTTATCGACCCTTCTTCATCTATCTCATGATCCTCAACATCTATAGCATCTACTGACACTTCTGGTTCTGGAAGACTCTTCTCTATCCCCTTTGATATAAGAATGTCCTGAAGAAAAGAACGTATTTTTTCCAACTCTCCCAAAGGAAATTGGCCGCTTGACAACCATTGCTGAAATTGCGTTACGGCATTATCTATAGAAGAAAGCCCAATATGGCACCTTAGAATATTTTTGGCAGCATCAACACGGAGTGAATCTCTTTTTACCAACTCATTAAATTCGCTTAAGGCCTTTTCATACTGACCGAACACGAGTAAGGCCGTGGCTCCTTCAAGGTCTGCCAAATCAGTCACATCATCTTCTGAAAAAGAGAACAAATTTTTGACAAGAGCCTGCTCCTTTGTTGACATATGACCCAATGTTTCCACCGCATCAACCTTACGGACGTCATTTTCTATGTCTTCGATTTTTTTTGATACAGCATCCAGAACCTTTTGTTTGTTTTTAATCCGGTCGCTTTGCAGGATCAGCTCTGACAATTGTTCGCATCTTTGCATTGCCTCTTTATATAAGCCATGGGAACGATAAACCTCTATTTCCCGGAGAAGTGTCTGAATATGTTTTATGATATCCATTTATATTCATATAACCGGCAGGCAAAGCCAGAGGCTGTCACTAAGAGCACCTTATTCATCGGATTCTTCCTTGCGTCTTGTGGCTTCCATTATCAGACCCATAAGTTCTTGCTTTATTTGCCTGACAAACTTTTTCTTGGGAAGATTCCTGAAACGGATTTCTGCTTTATCCATGGCAATTAACTCATAAGCCGCCTCTTCCCCTTTAAGGTCACCGTAAAGAGCATTATACAAAATGCCTTTTTGAAAATAAATAAGTCCTTTTCCCTGACCTGGCGAATGAACCTCAAAAAGGCATGTTTTTTCCTCCATTTCAATCATCTGTAGAAAACTGGCAACAGATATCCCCTTTATAGTGCCGTCCGGGATATCCTGTTCCAGGGCCTGAAATATGGCCTTCATCAAGTCCTCAAACTGAAATGGTTTTTTCAAAAAACAGAAGATATTATCATCTGAGAGCCTTTTATCTGATTCTTTTGTTAAGTGGGCCGTCATGACGATGCAGGGAATATGGGGGTGCTTTTTATTAATGTAGGCCAAAAGGGTCAGGCCATCGACCTTGGGCATTTGAATATCTGTTACCAGCAGGGAAATGTACTTTTGCTCCAGGATTTTAATGGCCTCTTCTCCGTTATAGGCAAGGATCACCTCGAATTCTTCTTTATGTTTTTGAAGCCGTGTCTGGAGAAACTTTTGAAGCTTCAGGTCGTCTTCGACAATTAGAATTTTATCCATTTTCCCTCAAATACAAAATTATATGTTCATGGCATTTCTTAAACTTTTCACATACCCTGTTCGAAAAGATTTTGCAATAGCCCAGCTATTTTTTGCTGTTTTTCAATCCCTCATTAAATTAAAGAATATTTTGAATTCATTCCTTCTTTTAAAATGATATACAAGCCCTCTTGCACTCTTATCAAATTGATAGAAGGATGTTCGCTAAGGGGGTGTTCATCCCATTTATGACCCATATCTTTAATAAAATGACGAAATTAGAACTTCCGGATAAATACTCAGTCCCTTGACATACTGAGTGTTGTCCTTTATACAACCTAAAAATACATTGATATCCCCACTCTTTCTTCACATGGCCGATTAGTTGATAAGATTGGCATTTTTCTTGCTTAATTAATATTTACGCGTATTGAAACTAAATCGGCATCTTGGTTGACATCTTGGCAAAAAACATGTAACAGTCCGCTGGAAAAATAATTACTCCTTTTCAGAAGGTTTATTTTTCCATCCGCCAGGTTCAAAACCTTCGCCTTTAGGCGAAAAGCTTTAGCATGTTTTGCATTTTTAATATCTAATATCGGACAAGGAATTTCGAACAATCGTCAATCGCCACGGGGGTCGTTATGAAAAGCATAAAATACAAAATACTCTTAAGTTTCTGTATAACCGTTGCAGTTATAATTTTGGCGTTGGGTATTATAATATCTTCAAGGCTTAATGCAAGCATCGGGAAGCAATCGGAACTGCTCTCAAACGAACTGGCAGCCATGACCAATGAAACCCTTAACGGCCTTCATGGGGTTTTTGAGTCAACAGTTAACGAAATCATGCAAGAAACCGAGCGCGTCTCATCAGATATTTCTCACCATCCTGATTTGTTGGATGGTATAAAAGAGTTGCAGAGCTCCGTGATAGGAAGTATCCTTGACAATATTATATATCGTACCGATAAAATTGACTTTGCCTTGTTATTTGATCTTAAAGAAAATTATATCTCATCTTCCCCGTCGGATCATTCTTATGATATTGATACTCATTGGCTGGAGAATTTTTATTTATCCTGGGAACTCGGGAAGAGAGTTCAGGAGACTCTGGAAAAAGGTTTTGAAAAAAAAGAACATTATTTGCGTGCCGTGACAATACATGATGCTGATTTTTTAAAAGCCCTTGCTCTGACAGATACAAATTTAACAGGAAACAGTTTCATGAGTATGGCTTCGGCAAAGATTATCACTGATGACTTTGAGGAACCTGTTGCCGCATTGATCACCGGTAAAATAATTAATGATTATAACAGGCCTTTAAAGGAGTTTTATAATACAACAGGCTTACCGAGCGCAATCTATCTGGGGGACACCCCCATTGCCAATATGGGATTTAGCGGCCAGGGGAATGATGCTCCAGATATCAAACAACTTCAGATAAGCATGGAAATACTGAAACAGGTATATGAAGCTGATAAATCAATAAGCATACCTATAACACTTGCAGGCAAAGATTATTTAACCGCATGTTCAGCTATTACAGGTTCTGGTGGAAAGAAAATCGGTGTCATTTTTGTCGGCATGCCCGAGCAAAAAACCCTAGAAATCATGGAGAGAATCCGTTCTAACGGCATTAAGTCAATGAGAGGGATTCAAGCCTGGCTTCTTGTTGTCGGCGTAATATCCCTTGTAATTTTTGTTGGTGTTTCATTGTTTATTGCCACAGGTGTCTTAGGCCCGGTTTCAAAAGTCGTTGATTTGGCAAATGCCATAGCTGGTGGGGACCTGTCTCGACGCCTGAGCATGACAAGAAAGGATGAGATCGGCAATATGGCCGATGCGCTGGATGATTCCTGCAAGAATCTTGCTGATTTAATGACTCAGATCAGAGAAAATGCCGGCATGCTGGCAAGCTCTGCCGAGGAGATGTCAACGGTTTCAGCGCAGATGGCTTCAAACGCCGAAGAAATGAGCACCCAGTCCGATACCGTTGCCGGTACAACCGA
>JAZFVY010000176.1:0-2393 GCA_036447975.1 Desulfobacterales bacterium | reverse complement strand
TCAGTACTCCGTTGCAGCTTATAAAAATTGCAGATCAAAATCTGTACCGGACAAAAAAACAAAAGAAAAAAGCTATATAAATACTTCATGATTAATTCGGGTTAAACTGAATGTCCTTCAAGTATTGCTCCCATTCCATTGGCAGAAGCTGCTTTTTTGCGTTGTTGCACTCCTTGCAGGCTGCAACCACGTTACCTTTTGTGCTTCGCCCGCCACGGGCGATGGGCACAATATGGTCCATGGTGAGTTCCTTGGGTAAAACAATCCGGCCGCAGTAGTAGCAGACACCTTTGGCCAGGCGGCGTTTCCACCACTGTGACGCCCTGAGTTGTCTGGCTTTGAGGCGTTCTCTCTTTATATCCGACTCATTCAGATCAATTGCAAATGGTTTCATATTTACGCACTATTTTTTGAAAATATTGAAATCGATTTGTTTAAAAACACAAGTGTTACAAATATTTTTAAAAGTCAGATACATTCTTCATCAGAAATTCGGGTAAGCCACTTTGTGATTTCGATATTGAGTATTTCATAAAATTTTTCAGATCCTCCCAGACCCCTTCGACCGAAATAATAGTTTATTTCGAGAAAAAGAGGTTGTTTTGTTTTTTCATCAAATGCAAACAGAATATCGAAACCAGCCATGTTGATGCCGGTCAGAAAACAAAAATCAATTGCCGATTTCACAGCAGTCTCCTGCAAATCCGGGTCGGCATCGGCATCGATAATAGCCCCTTTGGCCAAATTGGAGCAAAAACATTCGGTATCGTTCTGAATCCGCCAGTAGGAAATATATGTCCTACCGATGACAACAACTCTTAACGACCTGTTTTTTGAAGGAATATATTCCTGGATTATAAAACCCGTCTGTCCGGTCTTTTCAAAATTTTCTGCGGTTTGCAAAACATTCAGAAATTCTGAGGCCGATTTTATCAAATAAACTTGATCACCTTCACCGCCCCAATCAAACTTGAATACAAACGGAAAATCCAAAGCAACCTTTTTGGGGAAACCGCCATAATGTTTGGAAAAAGCGTCAAGATTTAGATATGTTTCGGTTTTTGGATGGGCAACATTTTGTTCCTGAAAAAGCCGAGCCTGACCGATTTTACCCGTGTATTTGAATCTTGCATCGAAATTGGGGAAGACATGCCTGCAATTGTTGCGCGCCATTTCATAAAGGGATTGATAGCATCCCTGGGGCAGGATGACGGCATCGGCGGACTTGATTGCTGTAAGATCATCAGCATCGAGCTCCCGTCCCGCGCAAAGCAAATTTTTATCTGCCTCAAAGCAGGGGTGATATGAAAGGATCATCAATAACCAAATCTTCTAAGGGCTTTTGTGTCTTTACTCCAGTTTTTATGTACCCGTACAAAAAGCTTTAGAAAAACCTTTGCCCCCACCATCCGTTCTATTTCTTTTCTGGCCTCAATACCGATCATTTTCAGCCTGCTCCCGTCTTTTCCTATTATCATGCCTTTCTGTGAGGCCTGTTCAACATGAATCGTTGCATGAATTATTACAAGGGCGCCTTTTTTCTCTTCGGAAAATGAATCTACAGAGACTGCTGTAGAATAAGGTATTTCCTGGCCGGTTAAACGAAAAACTTTTTCACGTATCATTTCAGCGGCAATAAAGCGTTCCGACAAATCGGTGAGGGCTTCTTCGGGAAAAAAGGGCGGGCCCTTTGGCAGCAGAGCTTCCAAAGCCTCAATGAGTTCTTCAACCTGGTCTCCAAGAATAGCCGAAACCGGTATTATAGCCTCAAAGACATACGTCTTTGTCCATTTATCTATTATCGATAGCAGCTTAGATTTAGCAATAAGGTCTATCTTATTAAGGACAAGAACTACTGGTTGTTTGTGACTTTTTAGCTTCCTTACCAGATAAGCCTCAGATTCCGGGTCCGTGTTTGCTACGTCAACGACAATAAGGACAATATCCGCATCAACCAGAGCTGAAAGTGCTGTATCCACAATTCTGATGTTTAACGTGCGTGTTGCTTTGTGTATCCCGGGAGTATCGATAAAAACCAGTTGTGATGACGGTCTATGTACAACGCCGAGGATACGGTTACGGGTAGTTTGTGGTTTTTTGGAGGTAATTGAAATTTTTTCGCCCAGCATCTGGTTTAAAAGCGTCGATTTCCCCACATTGGGAGCGCCTGCAATAGCGATATACCCGGATTTAAAGTCAGCAATTTTATTCTTTAAATTCGACATGATATGTGTTTTCGCTTTATGTATGATGGCCTATTAATTGTTCAACTGCATCCCAAACAGAATCTTTTCCTAGGCGTGTTTTGGCAGAAAACAGGATCAGGTCATTATTATCAACACCAAGGTCTTTTGCTATGGAAAGATGCTGCTTAATCTGTTTTGTTTTGGAGA
>JAZFVY010000175.1:0-13176 GCA_036447975.1 Desulfobacterales bacterium | reverse complement strand
ATCGTTAACCAGGCTGAAACCGGCATGCGAACGGCCATTAATTTTCAGGGACTTGAAAAGGATTCCGTTAATCGCGGGGATGTTTTATCAAATTCAGCGGCCTTAAAGCCGAACTACATGCTTGATGTATCGTTTCACTATCTTCACAGCAATAAGAAACCGATTAAAAACCGCACCCGTATCAGGTTTCATGCCGGAACCAGTGAAGTTCTCGGCATCCTTGGGTTGCTCGACAAAGAGGAGATGATTCCGGGTGAAACTGACGTTGTCCAGCTTCGACTCGATTCTCCGGAAGCTGTTATCAAGGATGATCGTTTTGTTATACGAAGCTACTCGCCGGTGCGCACCATCGGCGGAGGGTATATCCTCAACCCGATTCCGCAAAAGCATAAACGTTATAAACCTGAAGTCGTTAAAGGATTAAAAGGCCTGATGGATAATGAACCGGAAGAAATTATTTCCTATCAACTTGATGAATCCGGCTACCAGGGCGTCAGTTTTTCCGATCTTTTGATAATGACCAACATTCATGAAAAACAGCTTCACGATGTCATGCAGGGCTTGCTGTCAAAAAGAACCGTTATTCTTGCTGACAGGGAGAACCAGATTTACATTCACCACAACAGCTTTGACAAACTCAAGAAAGAAATGTCTGTTTGTCTGGACAACTACCACCAGGCCAACCCCCTTAAAGCAGGAATGCCCAAAGAAGAGCTCAGGTCCAAGTTTCCCGCCCTGCGTAATTCAAAGCTTACTAACCTGATGCTCAATCATATGATTAAGGACAAAAAGATCGTCGCCGAGGAGAATACGGTCCGCCTTGCTTCACACACGATTTCTCTGGGGATGGACCAGGCAGATATCAGGGAAAAGATTCTGGATGCCTATCTTAATTGCGGGCTTACGCCGCCGTATTTCAAAGAGCTCAGCAAATCTCTCGATGTTGAAATATCGCGGGCCAAAGATGTTCTCATGCTTCTGGTGGATGAAGGGCTGATCGTCAAGGTCAAAGAAGATCTATATTTCAATTCACTTGCTGTGGAGGATTTGCAGCAAAAACTGGTCGATTTCCTTGTGTCTCACGGAGAAATTACAACCCCGCAGTTCAAGAACATGACCGGCGTATCACGTAAGTATCTGATACCGTTGATAGAATATTTTGACGCTAATAATGTGACAATTCGTATTGGTGACAGCAGGAAACTTAGAAAAAGGTAACACTTTAGTTTTTGAAAATATTACCGCTTCAGGTATAATTAAATTTTTACTGAAAAAACTCGTGGATAACGGTTCGTAATGAAAGAACCTGCACGGACTATTAATAAAGGTTTTTGTATTAAGAGGCTGTTTCATCTTTAAATCAAATCGCTTATGGTTCTTTCATAACGAGCCATAATCCACTCAAACAGTTTCCAGTACAAAATTTAATCATACCTGAAGCTCGTTTGAAATCGATTTGTTCCAGAGAACTAAACTGTTACAGAAAAAGGAATTAGTGGTGGTAGAATGGAAGAAATAAATAACAGGGAGAAAGATAATAAAAGCGGATATTTTATTTTTGCCGCTACGCGGATTGTCATTGGGATAACCTTTGCTGTTGCCGTTCTGTGGGTGTTCGACACGCTACTCGGCCATGCCGAAAAAAATCTATCCGAACCGGTCGTCCAGACCGAGTACATTGAAAAGGCCCGCACAATATCTAAGGCTATGGAAACAGCACACGAAGCTCCGTCCGTAAAAGAAACCTCCGAACTCAAAGAGGGCGCGTCGCTTCAAGAACAACCTACACTCCGTGAAACCGAACCTGCTGAAGAACATGTAACGGTTCCAGAAACCGAACCGGTTCAAGAGGATACAGCGGTTCCCGAAACCGAACCGGTTCAAGAAGATACAGCGGTTCCCGAAACCGAACCGGTTCAAGCGCGTGTAACGGTTCCTGAAATCGAACCGGCCCAAGAACGTGCGATGATTCCTGAAACCGAACCGGCTAAAGCGACTACCATGGGTTACAAGCCGGTGACAGAAGAACCTAAAACTTCTTCCAAAATTCATGAAGCGCTTGTTCCGAAAGTTTCCGGTTATCCGGACAAAGGCATGGCATTTATCGAGGCTGTGATAAAGCCTCTTGATTATGAATTGCATCAAAGATTCTGGGGCTGGCGTCCCAATGATGCTCTTAATCTAACGGACAATGTCGGCAATTTCCAGTTGGGCGTTCTGGAAGTCACACGCAGAACCGTCGAGGTCCTCACGGAAAGAATATCCCGCGCTGACAGTACCGCAACATTTGATACCAACCTTGAAAGCGCCATGAATTGGCTCATGGTAAAGGCGGACCAATTTCGCTCTCCCTCTGCGGAATCAAAATACAGCGCCGGCCTTGACGAAATAAGAACCTACAGGGAAAAGCTCGAAAAAAGAGAGGCTGATTTTAATGCCAGAACCGACAATCTTATTTCCCTGCTGACGGCATACGAAGATTTGCTGGGAAGCTGTGAAGAGAGCTTGATTAAAGCAGAGGAAGAAGACGGAAGCCCCGTAAGTTTTTTCAAAGCCGATGACTACTTCTTTTATTCCAAGGGAGTTGCCAGTGCCATGTATACGATACTGGAAGCGACCACGGAAAATTTCAATACCATCCTGGAATCGCAACAGGCGATCGAGGTTCTTCATAATGCCATTGAATCGCTGCAAAATAGCATTGAAGTGGAGCCTTTGATAATAACCAACAGTAATTTAAGCGGTATCTTTGCAAACCATCGCGCCAACATAGCAATGCCCATCAGCCATGCCCGCTATTCTCTGAAGGTGCTGATAAAGATTCTATCCACATAAAATTGTTCTGCCAGAAGATACTGTGAAAAAGTTTGAAGTGAACTAAAGTTTAAAGTGAGCTAAAGTTAAGGAATTCTACCAATTATATATAGTATCAGCGGACCTGTCCGCAGGCCGTCAGACGGCGCAAAGCAACTCCTAAACTTTAGGCACTTTAGTCACTTCACACTTATCGATTCTGTGATAAATAGCCCCTTTCAGAATTAATGCAAAGTTGGCTCCTCTGAGGTCGGATTCTTTAACTATGTAAACATGGCAGCAATGCTGTCCAGGAACAGCATGCCCCTGGGAGTCAGAGCGCAGCGATTTTGAGAATATTTGATCAACCCCTTTTCTTCAAGAGTGGTTGTGATTTCTCCGAACATTGCTTTAAAGCTAACTCCGAATTTTTTATTAAAAGCATCAACAGAAATTCCTTTTGTCTGTTTCAGGCCAAGATAAACAGCCTCGATCATGAGTTGTTTCAGACTTAGCGTCTCTTTTCCCTCAAGCGGAAGTTTGCCTGCCGCCAGTTTGTGAATATATTTTTTGACGCTGGGATGGTTCCAGCAGCGATGCAGTTCTATAAATGAATGGGCTGAAGGCCCCAGACCGATGTACGGCACAAATGACCAGTACTTTTGATTGTGCCGCGATTGGTTGGGTTCGGAATTCTCGGTGCTGATTCTATCGGAGCGGGCAAGGGCAAAGCTTGATATCTCGTACTGAACATATCCATGGGAACTTAAAAACGACAGGGTGGTTTCAAAAAGCTCACTGACCTGACGTTCAGATAATGGTTGAAATTGGCCTTCCTGCCGGTTCTTGTCCAAGGGCGTACCCGGTTCGCAGGTAAGCATATAGCAGGAAAGGTGCTGGGGTTCTGCTTCAACCGCATGCCTTAAATCCAGGAGCCAGGATTTTATTGTCTGTTCCGGGAGACCGTAAATAAGATCAAGCCCAATGTTCTCAAATCCTGCCTCGCGTGTCCATTTTACAGCCAGATTGGCGTCGGTACTTGTATGTATCCGTCCGAGAAAATGTAGATTGGCCTGGTCAAACGACTGGACCCCGATGATGATACGATTGACGCCGGTGTGCCGATAGGCTTCGAGTTGTTCTGCGGTGATCGTTCCGGGATTTACTTCCAGGGTTATTTCAGCGTTATCGAGGATTTCATATGATTGGTGGGCGTTTTCAATGATCTGGCTGATGTTTTTTACATCAAGAAGAGAAGGCGTGCCACCACCCATATAAAGGGTGTCGAACTGCAAAGCGTCATTGCGTGTTAGTTGCATCTCTTGCATTAAAGCACCCATATATTCCGATTTAAGCGACAGGTCGGTTATGGAATAAAAGTCACAATATGGGCACTTGTTAATGCAAAATGGAATGTGGACGTATAGCCCGGCAAACATCAGTCTTTGGATTCCTCTGCCAGCTCCATTCCCAGATTAAGGGCCTTGCGGTTCATCTCAAGGAAACTGGAAGGAATCCGGTTTTCCAGAACCTTTATAATAGATTCGGATTTGACAAGATCTGTCAGGCTTATGACCGCACCCAGCATGCAGATGTTAAATACGATAGGCTTGCCGATTTTATCCATGACGGTTCGGTACATGGGAAATTCTCTTTGCTGAGCATCGACCTTTTTCTCTGTTTTAACGAAACGGGTGTCTGTGATCAGAAGACCCCCGGGCCGTATAATGGGATAAAATAAATTGTAGGCTTCCTGTGTGAGGCAGACTAGTACATTGGGTTGCAACACTTTGGGGTAATTGATATTCGTATCGGAGATGATGACGTCGGAACGGGTAGCTCCACCCCTGGCGGCCGGTCCATAAGTCTGCGACTGTACTGCAATCAGGTTTTCGTAAAGCACGGCAGCTTCAGCAAGTAATATGGCAGCGGTGATAACACCCTGACCGCCTGAACCAGAAAATACCATCCTGCATCTTTCCATATTTAATTCCCTTTCATCGCCCTTTCGATGATTTTATCGTATTCGCTACAGTATTCCGGCATTTCTTTCTCTACAAAAACACCCCTTTCAGTAAGGTCGGAATTTTCTTTTTTGGCTTTGGACCCAATGGATGTTGTATTATTTTTGTAGTATTCCATCATGTCGACTGCGCTTCCGATTTTGTTTTTTCTTCCGAAATAGGTGGGGCACTGGGACATTATTTCCACCACTGAAAAACCTTCGTGCAAAATAGCCTGTCTTAAAATTTTTGTCATTTGTTGAACATGATAGGTGGAGGTGCGGGCCACGAAGGAAGCTCCGGCAGCAACTGACAGTTCAACCGTGTCAAAATCGTGGTCTATGTTAGTAAAGGGCGCTGTGGTGGCCAAGGTTCCATAACCTGAGAGGGGAGAATACTGCCCCCCGGTCATACCGTAAATGCGATTGTTCATGACAATGGCGGTTACATCAATATTGCGCCGAGCCGCATGGATAAAATGATTTCCGCCAATGGCCAGTGCGTCGCCGTCTCCCATGGGAACGATCAGGTTCAATTCAGGGCGGCTCAATTTTACTCCCGTGGCAAACGCCAGTGCACGACCGTGAATGGTATGGAGAGTGTGAAAGTCAACATACCCTGAAATCCGGGACGAGCATCCAATCCCCGATATCATTACAATTTCATTTTTACTCATTCCGAGTTCTTCAATGGCTCTCAGAAGACTGTTCAGCACTATTCCATGACCACATCCCGGACACCAGATATGCGGAAAAAATCTTTCCCTTAAGTAATCTTTTACTGCCATAAATCACACCCCTTTTCCTTGGACAAGCCGCATTATATTCCTGATATCCATGGGAGTTATGAAGACGCCGTCAATGCGATTGGCCAAAAATACTTTCTCAGGCTGGTCAACCGCTATCCTCACTTCCTGAAGGATCTGGCCCATGTTCATCTCCGCGACAATTACATATTTGGCATTGGCGCATTTTTCCCGAACAAGATGATGCGGAAACGGCCACAAAGTCTGGAGTTCCAGAAGACCGAGCCGTTCCCCTCTGGGCTTCAGATATTCCACCACATGAAGGGCCGAGCGTGCCGAAGATCCATAAGATATTATGATGCACTCGGCATCTTCCAGAAAATACTCTTTTACCCTGGTGATTTGATTCACGTTGTTTTGGATCTTATCCGTCAGATGTCGGATAAGATCGTGGACCACTTTAGGATTGTCCGACGGAAACCCCCACATGTCATGGAACAGGCCGGTAACGTTGTAGCGATGCACGCCCCCGAAATCAGACATGGGAAGACGACCGTCTTCTCTCGGCAGGTAAGGATGATAATCCACCCCCTCTTTTACAGACGTCCTTAGTCTTTCCACCAACGGGTATTCTCCTTCTTTCGGCATTAAAAGCCGCTCCCGCATGTGGCCCACCACTTCGTCATACAGAAGTATCACGGGTGTTCGATAGGTTTCTGCGATATTAAAAGCATCAACAGTGGTTTGAAATACATCCTGGTGGTTGGAAGCTGTAATCACAACAATGGCATGATCCCCGTGTGTTCCCCATCGGGACTGATTCACGTCTCCCTGGCTCACGTGGGTGGGAATACCCGTAGAAGGGCCCCCGCGCTGAACATTGACAATAACGCAGGGAATCTCCGCCATGATCGCATAGCCCAGAGCTTCCTGCATCAGGGAAAAGCCGGGACCGCTGGTTGCGGTCATGACTTTATGGCCTGTAAGGGATGCTCCGATAATGGCGCATATGGACGCAATTTCGTCTTCCATCTGGATAAACTTGCCCCCTTTTTGGGGCAGCCGGTACGACAGAAGTTCGGCGATTTCCGTGGATGGAGTTATGGGATAGCCTGCAAAAAAATCGAGTCCCGCATACAGGGCGCCTTCAACACATGCTTCGTTACCCTGGATAAATTTTATGTTTTCGCTCATAATAAAACCCTATTCAGCAATTACTTCAATTGCCAGATCCGGACATCTGAGTTCACAAAGCTTGCAACAGATACAATCCGTTTGTCGTGCTGCAAGCACCTTGTCTTCTTGATCAAGTTCCAGGACATTTTTGGGGCAAAAATGCACGCATATGCCGCATCCCTTGCACCATTCACTGTTTATAATATGCTCTTTTAACTTAGGTTTTGCCATACAAAACACCTCTTACTTTTTTTATCCGGAAGATCTAATAATTCTCGATTGCTTATTCACATTATAAATGAATGTCAAGTAAAACAGATGCTATTCAATCTTCTTCCCACATTCACTTTGTTAACCAACTGAATAGCTGGCATAAGCATTTTCGTAAAAACTAAAATTGTAACTGGCCTCGAGTTCTCATTTCCAAAGGTAGCAAACTGTAATAAATGAATGCATTGACTGGCGTCTGAACCCCCACAGCATTGCCCAATCGCACCACTGCACCATTTTGTTCATTTAGCTCTGAAGGGCGGCCTTCGATGATATCCCGTTGCATTGAGGCTGTACCTTCTTCGGGAAGTGCGTCTATAAATTCCATTGTTTCTTCCACAACCTCTTTTGGAAGATCGACTTCATGAGCAATGGCAATATTGAATATTTCTTTCATTGATTGCAACAGCATTTGCCGAGTCTCTGGCAAACGTCGAAATACGCCGACTGGAGCCCTAGTGATTGACCCAAGACCGCTCATTGAAGCAATAAATAAAAACTTTTGCCATATGCCGGACCAAATATTGGTAGATATTTCAGCCGTCAATCCAGTTGTTTTGGAAAATGCCTGAAAAAGCATTTCAATGCGATCACTGTGCCTTTTGTCTAATTCACCAAATGTAATATAGGGGTCTACTCCCGCATGCCTGATATGCCCGGGCTTTGCAACTAAACAGATAAGCTTACATAGACCACCAACGATGCGATCAGGTCCAAGTATATTCGAAATTAGAGTTGGGGCATCGACACCATTTTGAAGCGTCACCACAAAAGTATTAGGCCCAATCATCGGTTGCATTTCCCGTGCAGCCTCTTGCACCTGCCAAGCCTTGACCCCAAGCAAAACGGCATCTACCTCCCCAACCTTTGTTGGATCGTCGGTAGCGGTGTTGGGATGAACACTAAAATCCCCGCAGATGCTTTCGACCCTAAGACCATCTTTTTTAATAGCTTGTAGATGTTTGCCCCGAGCAATAAATGTCACATCCAGGCCCGCTTGGGCAAGCCGACCACCAAAATAACCACCTACTGCCCCTGTACCAAAAATAGCAATACGTATTTTGCTCTCCTTTATCATTGTGGGATCTTATCGGCTTGCATTATTAATTGTCCGAATCAACCGTTCGTATATTGTTATACAAGATAGCTGTATAATTCCGCCATAATCTTTGGTTTGAATAAGCCACCATTCACTGAAGTATACAACCCTAAGTGAAATGAAGATCCCGTTATCGGGGAATCTGGGGCATCCTCGACTTTCTCTCAATTAGGGTACAAGCGACAATCTGAAATGGATGTTGGGATGCCAGCAATTCAATTCTAAAGCAATTTATGCTGATTACATATATCTAAATATCCTAAATAAATCAAAAAGGCAAACCCTATTAAAAGGATTTGCCTGTATTAAAAAATGAGGTTCTTCTCCAATTTAGTTGGAGAAGAGGGTCCAAGGATTCCAGGGGTCAAGGATTCAAGTGTTTGTTTTCTAAGATTTTATCAGCGACTTTAACATTCTTTCGATTTATGCTATGTCTTTTTTTGCTGTACCCAATTTAACTTTTTCAATGAAGTCTAAATCAACAGCTAATTATGCCTGGAACCACACCTACTCACTTAAAGATTATTCACTTGACTTGCCTTAATTAGCTACAACTGATCGGGAGATGATCCAAAAATGATATTACATCAATTTTGAAGCCTTGATAATTACGGAATTATTGTAGTTATCATAAGGCTTCGGGATGATGATTACAAACCATTATCGCAAGCATTGTTAAATGATCTGAAAGCATGATACAAGGTATTCTTGAATTTTTTGGGTGCATTAGGATTGATGATACAAGGCAAATTATCACGTTGAGGTATGCATATGAAAGCCGCCCCCGTCTCGCTAAAGGCTGGACCAAGGCGGAACGGAGGCGGCGATAATCCCATTATTCCGACAAGTCCTCCATCAAAAGTTCATGGGTGATCTCGATGCAGCCGATAACGCTCTGGGCTGCGGGGCACAATTTGATGTAATTTTCCAGTGCTTCCGAAGCATCCTCTCTTTTTTCCTTGGGCAGTTTAAGGGAATACTGAACGTTGATATGCGTTATTTTCAGAACACCGTCGACATCTTCTATATCGCCGGTTACGATTGCCTTATATTGGTCTTTAAAGGTTCGGACCTTTTTGCCGGCCAACACCGCGGCCAGTGTACCCATCATTCAGCCGCCAACGGCACCAACGATGTGGTCTAAGGTTGCAGCGTGCTCCTTTTCAGGGTCAATTTTATAGAAATCCTTGATTCCACCGTGGACACCGTAAAAGACTGGTTCACCAAAACCTTCGATTTCGGCCTTCCGGGTCGGACCATGCTCTCTGGTAATAGTAATGTGTGACCTGTGAACTACTTTTCCCATAGCAGCCTCCTTTTCGTAAAAATTTACTGAAAATTAATATTTTAAGTTGTTCTTCTAGTAGATTGTATTTTGATGCAGGAGGACCCGCTAATCCAAGCAAATGATGGGCAGTTCCGAAAGAGGCGCTATCAATTTACAGGAAACTTGGAGGCTCAGGCAAACTCACTGGCGGGGATGGAGTGCCACCCTTCTGCATTTAACGTATTAAGTCTTTCAAGATCCAGATCAGTGACATGTGGGTCCCCTGCAGCCAAAAGCCTTTTTATTGGACTTGGCCATTCGATCCAGAAAACGGCTAAAGAAAGCTTTGGGTTTCAGGTATTTTTCCGGATTCTTTGCAAAAGCTGTTCGGCAAGCTTCGACACAGAAATAATAGGTATCACCCTTATACGAGTGAACCGGATGTGTCGATTCCGGGTTTATGTCCATTCCACACACGGGATCTTGAACCATGCTGTGTTGCGAGGTAACCATGCTTTAAATCTCCTCTTGAAGGTTCCCTGGGCTATTTATGCAAAATTCGAACAGGCCAGGTTCCATTTATTCCAGCGTTTCATATCCTCGTTCACTGGAAGAGTAGGTGAGATGTAATATAAGAATTGAACTGAAAAAAATTCAGAACCTATTGCTAAAATCATATGTATAAAATCGATCAAGTCAAGAAGAATATATCACATTGTGGCAGTTTTAATTGAGTGAGAAAGAAATGGCAAGCATGAAGATATCTTGCCGGCATATGATTTATTGTGTAATGTCAAAAGGTTGTGATACGGTTAAGAAATCAAAATGGGGATAAACCTCCATGTAAATGTCTTTAGCACCGGCATTCTTCAATATTTCTCATCAAGTGTTTGCAGTATGTACCTCTGGTAGCAACGACTAATCACTCATTGAGCGATTCTAAATAAGAACTTAGTGAACTGATATCCTGGGAATCCTCAAGCTCGTCCCCAGATCTCAGGTCATATATCCCCACCTGAACGGGCTCATCCAATGTTACGGGCAGGCATTTCCCGCTTATGTCTGTGACGGTGACATAGGCGCGCCTTCCTTTGTATTTGATCCACCTCGTATACGACGCTATCCCGGCGCAGCTTGCCGAGACATTGAATCCATGACTTTTCATTACCTCTTCAACGCTCATCGTCTTTCGCCTCGCTTTCTTTAAAGATCTTATAGGCAATTTCCCTCAGAAATCTCCGAGACAGCTAGCATTCGCTCCACACCGGCTCTCTCTTCTCCAGAAATGCCTTTACTCCTTATCGAGTCATAGTTAATAATCCGTCTATTCCGTTTAAATTCAATATTATCTTCTTCTAATTCTTCAAGAACTATTTGAATAGACGTAGAGATATTATTCAGTGGATTATTTATTTCATGGGCTACACCTGAGGTTAAAACCCCCAACGAGGCCAGCTTTCTGGCTTGAAGGAGCTGTTCGTTTCGCTTCTGTAATGCTTCCTCGACCTTTCGCCGATCGCTGATATCAAAAAAGGTTCCGGTTATATATTTAACATCCCCCTTTTTGTCATATATAATCTGACCTCTGTCTTGTATCCAAAGAATTTCTCCTGCCCTGGTTTTGACTCTGCCTTTAAATCTAATTTTTTAGTAACGTTCAAAAGTGTTCGCATGGTCCAAATTTTGTTTAATATTGAATTTTCCGATTCAAACCAGGTCTGTTCAATAGGCCATACCCTATGTGTTTCTCATCAAATAGAACTCTTATTTCATCTTGCGAATACGCACATCAATATGCTTCACATCCTTCAGCAATCCTAAAACTTTCGACGTATCTGTTTCGCCATAGTGATACGGATAGAGTATTTTTGGCTTAAAAGCTTTTGATGCATCTGCGACCATCTCCGGAGTCATTGTATAAGGAAGGTTCATTGGCAAAAAGGCTATATCGATATTTTTTAATTTCTTCATTTCCGGGATGTTTTCCGTATCACCCGCCACATAAACTCTTTTGTTTCCAAAAGTTATTACATAACCATTACCAATACCCTTTGGATGGAAGGGGACTCCTTCACTGCGCATGTGAACAAGATTGTATGCTGGCACAGCTTCTATTTTTAACCCTTTAACGATTTTAACATCTCCATTGTTCATTATAATCCCATCTTTAACCTGGCTTGAGCAGGCCTTGTTTAACACCAGAGCGGTTTTCTCGGTACGCAGAATCCCTATCGCTTTTTGGTCAAGATGGTCGCGGTGTTCATGAGTTAAAAGAATAAAATCAGCTTTCGGCATCTTGGAATAATCGGCCAACCTGCTCCAAGGATCAACATGGATGACCTTCCCTCCAAAGTTAAACATCAGGGTCCCATGACCTATAAAAGTTATTTCCAGGTCGCCTACGGACGTTTTAATGATATCAGTTTCAAACTTTTCTTGAGCTGCTAAAACAAACGGGAAAAGCAAAGTAAAAAAAATAGCTAATAAAAATACCCTTCTCATGTTGCACCTCCTTTACCGATCAGATATAAAGTGTGATAGCCTACATTTTGATCTGGCAATCATTTTATTGCCGCTTTCCGAAGATTCCCGACTATTCGTCTTTCTCAGGTGGCTTGAGCTGTATTCCAAAAATTAACACAAATGCAATGACGATGACGACTATAAGTGCTCCGCGTCTCATATCCTCCGGACTGGCATACATGACTAATTCTCGCCACCAGATGGGTATTCTGGGGTCAACCTGCCAGGCCGCTTCGATGTCTGCGTTAACCAATTCGTTTCTACCGATCTTTAAGTAAGCCTTGGCCCTAGTTCTGTATGCGTCTGAGATGGCTCGCAGGTCACCTCTAAGTTTGATCGCTCTTGTGGCATCTATGATGGCTTCATCATACTTTCCGCTCAACCTATAAGCCTCCGCACGATTGGCGTGAGCATGAGCGTGATTTGGTTTAATCTCGATGGCGCGAGTGAAGTTATTGATGGCCGGTCTATACATCCCGCTTTTCAAGTAGCCCATTCCCAGCATCCGGTAGGCCTCTCCCTTTGCAGGTGCAAGTTCAATATAGCTATGGAAATCCTGTATTACATTGTCGTACTTCTCCTGGAAATAATAAAGTATGCCCCGTCGTTCATACGCGGCTGCAAGTTTTGGATCTAGCTCCAAAGCCTTGGTGAAATATTCGATCTTCTCAGAGGTCATAGAGCTTTTAAGTCCATAGTCAAAGTAGTCCATGGCGTTATCGATATGGGTGGGAATCTCTGACGCCGAAACTTGATAAGGACCATAAGCAGCAGCAAAGTATTCATCAAAATATTTCTCCCAGCGGAAATGAAAAAGATAGACTATCAGATAAACTAAGATAAAAACGGTGAAGAAGTACTTGCGTTTCATATATATTCCTCATTACAAATCCATAACAGATTTCAATACGTAACAGCAACATTACCAAAGATTATTGCTGATGTCAAATTATGGGTTACAGCGAACATAAAAAAGGATAGTTGGAAATGCGTGATTCAGTGCCTGAAGTTTCACCCTGCTTAAGAGCAATTTCATTGCGGATTTCATATGGTAATAGCAACATTATCAAAATTGGTTCTTCTCCAATTTAGTTGGAGAAGAGGGTCCAAGGATTCCAGGGGTCAAGGATTCAAGTGTTTTTTTCTAAGTTTTATCAGCTATTTTAACATTCCTTCGATTTATGCTATGTCTTTTTTTGCTGTACCCAGTTCACAAACAGAACCATAAGAAATGTAAAGCATCCTAATGTAATCAACGGTTGTCTTTCTTCCATATCCTTTTGCAATATTAGAAGGAATA
>JAZFVY010000174.1:0-18281 GCA_036447975.1 Desulfobacterales bacterium | reverse complement strand
GTAAATAAAGACAGGAAGCCAGTAAAATAAGAATTTTTTCAATACTTTGGATCCATCTTTAAAATCCGGTTGTTGGCCGTCTTTTCCCGAATAATTCTTCACAGGGAGCGTTTTTGGTTACATGTTTTTTCAGTTTTCCGCACCATAGAGATTTAAAAGTGTGACAGCTTCCGTCCAGGGCATCTTGCTTTGAAAAGTCTGCATACTAACACCGCAAGTCGCACCACTTGATCCTGTGGGTTGTAACACCGGCATTATTTTTCATAAATCTATATACTTGTCTTAACTGCTTAATATCTTTTTATAGAAACAACTTAATTCCGACAAACCGAAAATCCGAAGCACGAAGCACGAAATTCGAAACAATACCTAATGACAAAAAATCCAATGATCAAAACAATACATGATTCTGTTTGAGTCTATTAGTTGTGTTTTGGTCATTTGAGAATTCGAATTTCGAATTTTTTTCGGATTTCGATATTCGGATTTAGAATTTTTTTCTGCTATAATCTTCTATAAAAAGCTCGAACTTATTTTAAGTGCCCACTCCCTAAATTATTCGGAAAAGATATCAAGATCCAGCTTTCTTTCCTTTATGTGTGAAAGAACCCTATTTAAAAAGTCTTCATGGTGAACTCCGAACCTGACTTTGCCGTCCAGGGTTCTTACGGAAAGGTTCCCGGATTCCTTTTCCTTGTTACCAATGGTCAGGATAAGAGGTGTTTTGCTTAGCTGGGCATCTCGGACTTTTTTATTCAAGCTTTCGGTTCTGTTGTCCACTTCTGCACGGAGCCCTGCATTTACAAGTTTTATTTTAACGTCATTCGCATACGGTACAAGTTCATCGTTTATAGGCAGAATAACAGTCTGGGTCGGAGCCATCCACAACGGAAACTTGCCTGCAAAGTGCTCAATCAGAATACCAAAAAATCGCTCAATAGAGCCGTAAACCGTCCTGTGAATCATAATGGGACGGTGTTTTTCATTATCCTTGTCGATATAGAAAAGGTCGAATCTTTCAGGCAGTGACATATCCAGTTGAACCGTCCCGCATTGCCATGTCCGGCCCAGGGCATCTTTGATGTGGAAGTCGATCTTAGGCCCGTAGAAAGCACCATCTCCCTCATTGATTTTATATTCTTTGCCATAAGCTTCAAGGGCAGCCTCCAGACCTTGGGTCGCAACTGCCCACTGCTCATCGGTGCCGATGGATTTTTCCGGACGCGTTGAGAGTTCCAGATTAAACCCAAGGCCGAAGGTTTTGTAAATGCGTTCTTCCAGCCGCAATACACCTAGAATTTCATCCTGGATCTGATCCGGTGTCATAAAAATGTGGGCATCATCCTGATGGAACGCCCTGACCCTGAAAAGACCGGATAAAACACCGGAAAGCTCATGGCGATGGACCAGTCCAATTTCTGACGCCCGGATAGGAAGATCCTTGTATGAGTGGCGCTTTGTATTATACACCAGCATTCCACCTGGGCAGTTCATGGGTTTTATTGCATTTTCGATGTCGTCAACCGCGGCAAAATACATATTTTCCCGGTAATTGTCCCAGTGGCCGCTTTTTTCCCATAAAGAGCGCTGAAGCAGAATCGGGGTTTTGGTCTCCACATAGCCCGCCGCCCTGTGTTCTTCTCTCCAGTAATTCAGAAGGGCGTTCCAGACGACCATCCCTTTTGCATGAAAAAAGGGCATCCCAGGCGCCTCATCGTGAAAACTGAAAAGGTCGAGTGCAATACCGATTTTACGGTGGTTTCTTTTTCTGGCCTCTTCAAGAAAATGGAGGTGTTCGTCCAGCCCTTTCTTAGTGAAAAATGCTGCTCCATAGATTCTCTGGAGTTGTGCCTTTGTTTGATCAGCACGCCAGTATGCTCCCGAAACCTTCATAAGCTTTATGGCTTTGATAAATCCTGTATGGGGAAGATGCGGACCGAGACACAAATCCGTAAAGTCTCCATGTGTATAAAACGATATGGTTTCATCTTTTAACTCTGATATCATTTCGAGTTTATACGGCTCGTTTTTGTAAAATTCTAATGCTTCGGATTTTGAAACGACTTTGCGTTCAAATAATTGTTTGGCCTTAATGGCCTTATTCATCTCAGCCTCGATATTAAGGAAATCGTCTTTTGAGACCGGTTCCATGTCGATGTCGTAGTAGAAGCCGTCTTCCACCGCAGGACCTATGGTCAGCTTGGCATCCTTGTAAAGATGCAGGATAGCCTGGGCCATGACATGGGCCGCACTGTGGCGGAGAATTTCAAGAGCTTCCGGGTCTTTGGTTGTGATCAATCTCACCCGGGAGTCCTGAGTAATCTTCGTGCTTAAATCAACAAGTTCAGAGTCGAGTTCCATGGCAATACAATTTCGTGCCAGGCCTTCTGAAATATTCTTTGCAACATCCAAACCGGTTGGGGTATTTTCAAAAGCCTTTATGTTGCCATCAGGAAATGTTATGTTAACCATTATAAGCCCCAAAAATTATAAACTGTTATTTCGATCTAACTAGTGCTGGATCTAAAACCCTATTTTTTCCCATAAAAAGCACAAATTTCAGAACAAAGAAACTATTATTTGATAAAAAAATAAATTAGGAGAAATAATCCCGCTGGCCAAGAGAATATTGAATGGAAGCCGACTATCAAATCATAGAAACTGTTACCGGGCTTGAAAGGATTGTAAGAATCTTTGAAAGGGAAAAAACAATCGCCATCGATCTGGAAGCAGACTCCATGTTTCATTTTAAAGAAAAGGTCTGTTTGATTCAGGTTGCCTCGAAAAACAGAAGCATTGTGATTGATCCACTTCAGATTAAAGATTTATCTTCAATCAAATCCATTTTTGCAGGGCATGATATCCAAAAAATCTTTCACGGGGCTGACTACGATGTCCGTTCCTTATACAGGGATTTTAATATAGAAATAAATAATCTTTTTGACACCGAGCTTGCGTGCAGGTTCCTGGGAATTAAGGAAACAGGTCTGGAAGCGGCGCTAAAAAAATTTTTCAAAATTAATCTTGATAAGAAATACCAAAAAAAAGACTGGTCCAAAAGGCCTTTGCCACAGGAGATGTTAGATTATGCTGCAAGTGATGTGATCTATCTCGTTCCCATGGCTGAAATTCTTGAAAAAGAGCTTGATAGTAAGGGACGACTCTCATGGGTACACGAAGAATGTAATTATTTAAGCAAAGTTAGACCGGCTTTATCCGATGACGAACCGTTATTTCTGAAGTTCAAAGGCGCAGGTCGTCTCAAGCCAAGAAGTCTTGCCGTTCTTGAAGCCCTTCTTCAGTTTCGCAAAAAAATCGCGGAAAAAAAGGATAAGCCCCTGTTTAAGATAATTGGAAATAATGATTTAATGAAAATTACAATGTCAAGGCCTGTTACTCTACTGCGATTAAAAGGTACAAAAGCCTTGAGTAATAGACAGATCAGCATATACGGCAATGCCCTGGTGGAGACAATAAATAAGGTAATAAAAACACCTGAGGACAAACTTCCGGCTTATCCGCGCAAAAAAGCCCCGGTATTGTCACACAGAGTACCGAAAAGGGTGAAGGAGCTTAAAAAATGGAGATATAAAAAGGCCAAAGAACTTGAAGTCGATTCCGCCATTATTTGCAACAATGCACTAATAAACTCTATTGCCGTGCTAAATCCTTCTAATTCAAATAGTCTCGAAACAATTAAAAATATGAAAAACTGGCAGAAAAAAGAATTCGGCAATGAGATAATTGCGGTTTTAAGCAAGGTAAGATAACGATTATATCGATACGTTTAACCAAATCCTATGTCATGTTAATATATAATCTTGGTCATCCTGTTTTAAAAATAAAAAAAAGATTTGAGTGAGAATTGCATCCGGAGTAGCTAAAATGGTGAAAAAAGTTGTCTTTTTATCCGGAGATTATGAAATTGAGGGGCTGCTCAACGAAAAAAGCGAGGATATAGGGGTTGTCATTACCCATCCGCATCCTCTCTATGGCGGAGATATGTATAATTTGGTGGTTGAAACCATGGTACATGTATATCAAATAAAAGGATATTCAACATTAAAGTTCAATTTCAGAGGTGTTGGAAAAAGCCAGGGAAGTTATGATAACGGAATTTGCGAACAAGAGGATGTGCTCGCTGCCATAGCATTTCTTTTTGAAATGGGAATAAAAAAGATTGATCTGGCAGGATATTCCTTTGGTGCCTGGGTAAATGCGCATGCCTTTAGGGAAGATACTCCCGTGGAGAATATGGTGATGGTGTCACCACCGGTGGGGTTTATGACTTTTCAGCCCACAAATGCATTGGTTTGTCTTAAGTTTGTCGTAACCGGCAGCGAGGATGATATTGCACCTGCTGAACTAGTTGAAAAGATGATCCCCCAATGGAATGAAAAGGCTCGCTTTGAAGTGATTGATGGGGCCGATCATTTTTACGGAGGATATATGAAGGAACTCGAATCGGTTTTGTCTTCCAACCTGTAAAACCGGGGCAATATTGATGGGCTCGTAAAAAGTCTATTTTGTTCACTTAGGGAGAGCATTTTGGGGATGCCTTAGCCTGGATATTCGGGTTAGGCAGGTTCTTGGATAGCCTGTAATATATGGCAGAGTCTGTGGAGTAGATAAAGAGGGCTGTCCATATTAGAACGAAGGTCAATATCTGGGTGTTTAAAAGCGGCTCATTATACAAATAGACACCTAAAAGGAACATGCAGCTTGGGGATAAATATTGCAGGAACCCCAAGGTGGAAAGATTCAACCGCCTTGCACCTCGCGTAAAAAGAAGAAGAGGCAAGGCTGTGAGAAAAGCGGCTCCCATAAGGAAAAGGTCAATCTTGATACTTATGCGAAATAAGGCTCCGGTTCCTTTGTTGTCCAGGAATACGATATATGCCAAGGCGGGGACGGCAAGGAAGAGCATCTCTACCGAGAGGCCTACCAAAGAACTTACAGGGGCCACCTTTCGGATCAGGCCATAGAAACCAAAAGCAAAGGCAAGTGACAGAGCTATCCAGGGAAACACTCCGTAATGGAAGGTTAGATATAGTACGCCGATCCCAGCCAAAACCAATGACACAGCCTGCAGAGGCCTAAGCCGCTCTTTTAGAAAAACCATTCCCAACAGGACATTGATCAGTGGGTTGATAAAATATCCAAGGCTTGCCTGCAGAATATGTTCATTGGTGACAGCCCAGATGTAGATGAACCAGTTGAATCCAAGGAGTATCGTGGTGGGAAACAGGATCAGGAAGGTACGACGGTTTTTTAGGGCCGTTATGAGTTCATTCAAGTGCCTCTGGAATACAAGTATAATAATAAGAAATAGAAAAGACCAGATCACCCGATGCATAATGATTTCAAATGCAGGGATGTTGCGCAGCACCTTCCAATAGATGGGGCTTAATCCCCATATCAGGAATGCTGCTGATGCATACCCCACACCTTGCAAGGAATCCTGTTGTGATTTCATAGTCTCGTTAGGTTCCATCAAATATTCGTGTTATAGTAACAGTTTAGTTCTTTGAAACAAATCGATTTCAAACGAGCTTCAGGTAGCAAAATATCGGAAAAGCGCACCATAGACTATTAGAAAGCTTATGTCAAAAGATAGTCAGTCTTGTCCATCATGACTCAAGCTTGCCAAATATGAGTAATTTGATATTATGATGAAAATTAAGGATGTAATGACACTTTAAGAGGTATGTTATGAAATTTTTGATTATCGGTGGTGATGCGGCCGGAATGAGCGCTGCAAGCAGAGCAAAAAGAAATGCTCCAGATCTGAATATTATGGTGTTTGAAAAGACAATGGATGTTTCATACAGTGCCTGTGGGATGCCGTATAATATCGCTGATGCGAACAGGGAAATAGATGATCTTGTTGTAAGACACGCAAGTGTCTTCAGAGAAAAACAGGGCATCAATCTTTTGACAGGTTATTGCGCTGAATCGATTGACCCTAATAACAGGACCGTTGCGGGCACTTCCTTGAAGGGTGAGGCATTTCAATTTCCCTTTGATAAGCTGTTAATTGCAACTGGGGGATCTCCGACCATACCTGATCATCCCGGATTTGATCTGCCGGGCGTTATGGCTTTAAAAAGCCTTGATGACGGCAGAAAAATAAAGGCATATATAAAATCGAACAATGTTAAAAAGGCCGTTATTATCGGCATGGGTTATATCGGTCTTGAAATGTGCGAAGCGCTCCGGGCCAGGGCGATAGAAGTGGACATGATAAAACCAGGGCCCGTGTTTTTGCCATGGATGGAAGAAGAAATGTCAGATGCTGTTCGGAAAGAAGTTGAGTCGAATAATGTAAAATTACATTTAGGCCATCAAGTGCAGAAAATTGAAAGCAACGACAAACATATAGAGGTAATATGCTCTGATCTTTCCCTTGAAGTTGACATGGTGCTGGTTGCCATGGGAATAAAACCAAATAGTGAACTTGCCGCCCAGGCAGGTATAGATCTTGGTATAAAGAATGCGATTGCCGTGGACAGAAAACTCAAAACCTCCGATGAAAACATATATGCAGCCGGAGACTGTGCTGATGCATATCACGTGGTCACGGGCCAAAAAACATGGATACCTCTGGCTTTAAGAGCCAACAGGGCTGGCTGGGCGGTTGCTGACAATGTCTGTGGCAAGGAGGTAGAGCTTTCAGGCATAACCGGTACGGCGGTCTTTAAGGTGTTTGATCTTGAGGTGGCGCGTACGGGGCTTACCCTGGAAGAAGCGATAAAATCCGGTTTTGATCCTGCAAAGGTTATTATCAAAACCCGTTCACGAGCCCATGCCCATCCCGGTGCATCGGTCATCTGGGTGCAAATGATTGGTGATAAAAAAACCGGGCGGCTTTTAGGAGCCCAGATGGTTGGCAAGGAGGGGGTTGCACATAGAATTAATACTCCTGCCGTTGCTCTGCATAGCCGGATGACCGTTGAAGAGTTTTATCAAACAGATCTGGCATATGCCCCACCCTTCGGTCCGGTCTGGGACCCAACGCTTACTGCGGCAAATCAGCTGCTCAAAAAAATGTAGCCAAAGTAATTGGGGGAAGTGTTTTACCCTAATTGATCGTAAACAAAACGTGAGAAATATTTTATATAATATTTTTGGATCATTTCCCGATTAGTTGTAGTTAATATTGAGGCAAAATAAGTCGATTATCTCCAATTGAGTAGGTGTGATACCAGAGGGTACAAGGGGTCAAGGATCCAAGGGTTCGAGTGAAATGCTAAAGAATTGCAAAGAGTTGAATGTCTGGCAAAAGCCATACGAACTCTGTCTAAATTGGAGAAGAACCATATTAAAAACTCGTATTAATTTAGCTTTATGAAAAAAGTGTCCCACAAGCATTCAGGTGATCCGGTTTTAAAGTGGGTCACTGTTTGACATGGTTCAAAATCGGATTTCCTTAATGCGATAATGTCTTCAAAGGGCTATATTGTTACAAAAACTCCATATTCTGTGTTTTTTATTGACATATAATGGTGTCTATTATCATAATAAAAATGGATGGTTCCGTAAAAAGTCGGTTTTGCTCACTTTGGTGAGCGTTTTGGTGATACATGCCAGCATCACAAAAAGGCTGCAATAAGTTATTACGAACTGTTGAAAAGACAGTTTCAACCTATGGAATGCTTGAACCGAAAGATTCGATTCTTGTCGGTGTGTCAGGTGGGCCTGATTCAATAGCCCTTCTCCATGTACTTCTCAAATTATTATCCCGGTTTTCCCTCAGGATTGGAGTTGCCCATTTAAATCACTCCCTCCGCCAGAAAGACTCAGACAAAGACGCAGAATTTGTTGCATCTGTTGCCGGAAAATTCGATCTACCTTGTTATGTTCGTAAAGAAGATGTCTATAAATATCAGGTTGAAAACAAGCTTTCCCTGGAAGAAGCGGCCAGACGCGTTCGCTACACCTTTTTTGAAAGTGTGTCAGAAACAAACAAGTTCAACAAAATTGCTCTCGGCCACCACTGTGATGATAATGCCGAGCTTATTTTGATGAATCTTTTTCGAGGGAGCGGTCCTCAGGGCATTTCAGGGATTCCTCCCATGAGGGACGGAAAAATTATCCGACCGCTAATTAATTTAAAAAGATCTGAAATTATTGATTACCTGGACGCAAAAGGATTAAATTATGTATCGGACACGTCCAATTGGGACACAAGATACATTCGGAACAGAATACGTATTCATTTAATCCCATTGTTAAAAGAGTCCTACAATCCCAAGATCATCGAAACTCTAAACCGGCTTGCTGCAATTATCGGATCTGAAGAAGAATGGATTGAAGATACAATCCACCCTCTTTTCGAAAAAACCGCTTTAAGCTTGCAGGATGATATTGTTTCCTTTTCTGTCCCAAGGCTAAAAGAAATTAATATTGCAGCACAAAGGCGGATAATTAGAAAAGCGATTGCAAGGATAAAAGGAGATTTAAGACGTATAACATTTTCCCACATAGATTCCGTCATAAACCTTCTGGAAAGCGAGCCGGCTTATAAAAATCTTGATTTTCCTGATCGTATCAGGATACAGCGAAACAGAGAAAGTCTTATCTTTTCCAAAGAAAAAAAGGCCTTACGTGATCTCAATCAGAAATCCGACCAGGCCGAAAAAATCGCTTTTGAATACAAAATAGCAAAACCTGAGCCGATTTTCATTAAAGAAATTTTTGCCCATATGAAATTTTCTGAAATGGATATTGAAAATTTGTCCGATTTTCGTCGCACTGGACAACATGCTGGGTTTTTTGATAAGGATGCCTTAAATTTTCCACTGGTTCTGAGGAACATTCGACCGGGAGACCGCTTTAAACCGATGGGTATGACCGGAACACAAAAGGTAACAAAATTTTTTATTGATAAAAAGGTGCCGAAAACTGAACGAGCAAGATGCCCCGTTATGCTTAGCCAGGGGAAGATAGTCTGGGTTGTCGGCCATAGAATAGATGAATCCGTTAAAGTGACGCCTTCCACAAGAAATGTGCTTAAAATGGAACTTTTTCTTGCCTAATTAATAATAATGATTAATATAATTCTATAATTAGTAGCGGCTTTGAAACCGATTATAATTTATATCAGGGGGTTATTCTTTTGAATCCTTTTCAAAAAAACGTTGCTTTATGGCTTGTCATCACGCTGATGATGATCTTTCTTTACATTCAATTCAATCAACAGATCCCGGGGGAAACAAATATCAGTTATTCTGAATTCCTTGCCATGGTCGATAGTGAGCGTGTTGCTGATGTCGTTATCCAGGGACAGGAACTCTTTGTCACGGATATAAACCGCAATCGCTTAAAGGTATATGCACCCCAGGACAACGACCTTATCAAGATCCTCAGGGAAAAGGGAATTGCCATTGACGCCAAACCACAGGACGAGTCACCCTTGTATCTGTCTATCCTTGTGTCATGGGGTCCGATGATCCTGCTCATTGCCATATGGATATATTTCATGCGTCAGATGCAGGCCGGAGGTGGCAAGGCAATGTCCTTTGGCAAAAGCAGGGCTCGTTTGCAATCTGACCAGTCAAAAAAAGTCACCTTTGAGGATGTCGCTGGAATCGATGAGGCCAAAGAAGAACTCGGAGAAATAATTGAGTTTCTCAGGGAACCGAAAAAATTTACGCGACTTGGAGGAAGGATACCCAAAGGCGTCCTCCTGATGGGGTCACCCGGCACAGGAAAAACCCTTTTGGCACGTGCTATTGCTGGAGAGGCTGATGTTCCGTTCTTTCATATAAGCGGATCCGATTTTGTCGAAATGTTTGTCGGCGTTGGAGCGTCCCGGGTCAGAGATCTTTTTGTTCAGGGGAAAAAGAATGCGCCCTGTATCATCTTCATAGACGAGATCGACGCCGTTGGAAGGCACAGGGGAGCGGGCCTCGGAGGGGGACATGACGAAAGAGAACAGACCTTAAACCAGCTTCTGGTAGAAATGGATGGATTTGAATCGAACGAAGGTGTAATCCTTATATCTGCCACCAACCGGCCCGATGTTCTCGATCCGGCGCTTCTGCGCCCGGGGCGCTTTGACCGTCAGGTGGTTGTTCCCCTGCCAGATATCGTGGGCCGTGATAAAATTCTTAAGGTTCACTTGAAAAAAACGCCTGTGGGGCCTGATGTAAACCCTCTAATTCTGGCGAAAGGAACACCCGGTTTCTCCGGCGCAGATCTGGAAAACCTTGTAAATGAAGCAGCACTACTCGGCGCAAAAAGAAATAAAGAAAAAATTGATATGACCGACCTGGAAGATGCCAAGGACAAAGTTTACATGGGACTGGAACGCAAATCAAAAGTTGTCAGGGAGGAGGACAGAAAGACCACGGCGTATCATGAAGGTGGACACGCCCTTGTTGCCCGCCTTCTGCCCGGCACAGATGCCGTCAACAAGATAACCATTATTCCACGGGGGCGTGCCGCCGGCATCACATGGTTCTTGCCCGAAGAGAGCGATTTTAAATATAAAGATCAGCTTGAAAGCGAATTGTCGGTAGCTTTCGGCGGACGGGTGGCCGAAGAAATTGTTTTCAACCGCATCAGCACCGGCGCTGCCAACGATATCAAGCAAGCAACAGACGTTGCCCAGAAGATGGTCCGCAGCTGGGGCATGAGTAATGACCTGGGTCCGCTTTCTTATGGCAAAAATGAAGAGCATATTTTCCTAGGGCGGGAAATAGCCCAGCACAGGGATTATTCTGAAGAGACTGCAAAAAAAATTGACGAAGAAATAAACAATCTGGTCGAAAAAGCTTACAATCGCGCAAAGAAAGTTTTAGAGGAAAATTTAGATATTCTTCACTCTTTGGCGGAACGTCTGCTGGAAAAAGAGACTGTCTTGGGGAAAGAGCTTGATGAACTCATATCCTCAATGAAACCGGGGTTTGAGTTTCCATCAAAGACTTCTGAAGTCGAAGAAAACGGTGAAGCTGCTAAAGCAGAAACTAAAGTGGAAACCGATGCAGAAGCTACAACAGAAGCCCAAACTAACGCAGGAAACGAAGCTGAAGCAGAAAATATAGCAGAATCCGAAAGCGAAAATCCATCATCTTGAATCGTTAAATGAAAAAATTTAACCTCGCATTGGGTAAACATAACCTAATCCTTGGTGAACACACCTGCATTATGGGCATCTTGAATGTGACGCCTGATTCATTTTCAAATGGCGGAAAATTCTTCACATTCAACGGTGCCGTGGCTCAAGGCCAAAAACTGTTTGAAGACGGTGCTGACATCCTTGACATAGGCGGAGAATCCACACGCCCATTTGCTGATGCGGTATCTGCCGAAGAGGAAATCGAACGTGTTGTGCCTGTAATCGAAAAGCTCACAAGGCATGTTTCTATTCCCATTTCAATCGATACAACTAAGGCCGATGTTGCCAGACAAGCAATTAAAGCCGGTGCTTCCATGATAAATGATGTGTCGTCGCTGCGTCTTGATCCTGCAATGGCTGATGTTGCAGCAGAATATGGTGTCCCGGTAGTTTTGATGCATATGCTCGAAACGCCCAAAACCATGCAGGTTTCTCCAAGCTATGATGATCTTATTGGAGAAATCAAAGTGTTCCTGGAAAATGCAATCGACCACGCTCAAAATAATGGAATTCCAAGATCAAAAATCATCATCGACCCAGGGCTCGGTTTCGGTAAAACCGTTGAACATAATCTTTTATTGATCAAGTGCTTGCATGAATATTTATCTCTGGGTGTTCCTATTATGATCGGACCATCCAGAAAGTCATTTATACGAAACATTCTCAAAGATAAGACCGAAAAAGATATTAGCCCCGATCTGGCTGTTGTGGAAACCGGTTCTCAGGCTGCAGTTTCTGCGGCAGTATTAAACGGCGCCCACATTGTAAGAGCTCACAATGTCGCCAATACACGTGCAGTCGTAAAAATTATTGACGCCATAAAAAATGTGCAAAATAGTTCACAGGACTAGCCCCTGTGATTATTTAAACATAAAAAACATAGTACTTTGGACTCGGTTTTTTACACTCAGGAATTTAACATTTATGCTCCTTGTTATCGATGTCGGCAATACAAACACTGTAATCGGCGTTTATGATGGAAGGCGTCTGGTTAAAGACTGGCGGATACGCACTGAAAGGCGTACAACAGAAGACGAGTTTAACATCCTTGCCACCAACCTTTTTGCCGAAAGCAATATCAATTCCAGAGATATCGACAAAACTATAATTTCCTGCGTCGTTCCACCCATGGTAGCCATTTTCGATTCTTTTTGTCGCAAATATCTTGGTCATACGCCACACTGGGTCGATGCCAAGTCAGCTCCGAACTTACCGATACATTACAAAAACCCTTCAGAAGTAGGGGCAGACAGGATTGTTAACGCGGTTGCGGCATTTCACAAATACCAAACCAGTCTTGTGGTGATAGATTTTGGAACAGCGACAACATTTGATTCTATTTCAGAAAATGGTGAATATCTCGGTGGCGCAATCAGCCCCGGAATCATGATTGCTTCTGAAGCCCTTTTCATGAAAGCATCCAAACTTCCCAGGGTCGAGATCTTTGTACCCCCTGAAAACGTGATCGGCAAAGATACAGCAGACAGTCTAAAGGCTGGAATTATTTACGGATATGCAGGCCTTGTGGATGGAATGATAAAGCGAATGAAGGCAGAGATGGGGACAAACCCCCGTGTAATAGCCACAGGTGGCCTGGCAGAACTTATGAGTCAAGTATCAGAGACCATCGAAGCTGTTGAGCCGGATCTGACCCTGGAAGGATTACGGATTATCAGCAACGGTCTGTAGATAGCCCGTGAATCCTTTTATACTGTTTTGTAGAAATCCCCTCTCCCTTTCTTGCACAGCCTCGTCCAAATGAGAAAAGTCTTTTAGGTTCGGGTCTTCCTTTAAGAGCCTGAGCAAGCAACGGGCAATTAAATCTTCGGTATTAGTCTGCCTGAAGCGAATCATTTCATTTTCAATATTATTTTCCCATATCAATAGCTGCTTTTTATGCGTTTTTAACATTCCAACAGCATCTTCGCTCATACCGAAATGGCCGTAACATATCATCGATGGTTTTGTGGCGATTAGGGCATCAATGCTTTCAATAGAGGTCTCTAAAAAAAAGCGAGGTGGTGTGGCAGGCCTCAGATAATAATTGTCCACGGAAATATCGATAAAAACCCCCCCGGCCTCTCCTGCAAAAAGATAAGGGCTCAACAGGTAGCTCACATGATGAGGGGCATGCCCTGGAGTCATGATCGACACTATCCCATGTCCCTGGAACCGTGATGCTTCGTGAAGCAAGTTCGGTGGCACCGGCCGGAACGGGCCGTAGACCCTAGCCGTATGGCCGAGGGTTTTGCGACTTCCTTCCCACAACCGTGAGGGATCTCTGAGGTGCTGGATGCCGGTTTCGTGACAAACAATGGGGGTATCGGGGAAAAGGAGAGACAGATCTCCGATTCCTCCTGCATGGTCTATATGGATGTGGGTCAAAAGAATTGCATCAAGATGGCTAACCTCCAGAGCTTCTAGTGATTTTACAAGTACGGGAATAGTGGCAGCAGGACCAACATCCACCAAAAAAGTTTTTTTGCCTTTGTAGATCCAGGATCCTATGAACGAGGTGAAGCCGGGCAGATATAGGTCAAGGGGAACAAGATAGAGCTTTGGAGCAATTTCAAATAGCTTCATTTTTCAAGGGCCTCATCGCCAGCTTTGTAGGCACTGACCATATTTTTCAATCAAGCCCTGCTTTTGCTTCGAATTTTTCAATCTCCAAAATGATTTCTTCCCTTTCTTCTTCACTCAGTTCTTCGAGATGCAGGCGCCGCTTGAGACCCAAAAGGATCATTTCAGCACGATAGTCTACACAAGTATATTCCATGGATTTTTTCATATGAAAATGAGAAATTCGGGTTAGCACGGAATAACCCACCAGTCGGGTCAGACCCTGCCGGTTTTAGTAAGGGACTCCTTAAAGACGCGATAGAAGGCAACGTTGTCGGCCACACCTTTTATAAGGATTTTTTCTATTTCATCGATGTTCTTCAGGTTGACAATCAGGTTGACGCTCTTGTTAAATTCCATCATATTGTCCATGGTGCGGAAGCGGTCGGTAACAAGGACCACGAAAATATCGCGCCGGGTGGACATGCCAAGCCTTTCCAGGTATTTGAGTATATTGTTCATATCCGGGTTCGGAGTGCCGAATCGTTCGTTGATCACCACAACGTCAAAGACATGGAAACGCATCTGCTTGAGAACATCTTTGGGTGATTCTGGTGCCGTAGTGTTATACCCCATGTTATCCAGGGCCTTTTGTGTTTTGGCTCGGATGGCTGGGTCCGATTCACATAGCAGGGCTGTTTCCACACCCTCTTCCACAAAATCAAAAGGTTTATCCGAGGCGTCGTAGGAGGCGGAGGCTATCTCGTCGAAAATGATCTTTCCCAGATCAGAATCTGGTTGAGGCTGGGCATCAAAGAGAATTTTGTTGTTACACTTGGGGCATGTCAGAGAAAAAGCCTGCCCCTTGGGGACCTTTTCGTCCGGAATTGTGAACTTCCCCTGGCATTTTTCACATGCAACATCCATGATTTTTCCTCTATTTTGGTTCCGTTGACAAAGGCGAGAGATTCAGGCGATTAGCCTCCGGTCCTTCCGTATGCGTGATCCACCTTTAAACCTTCGATATCCGTGGTGGATTCTCCGCGAGCGCTTTTGACCGCATCGATTCCGCGGCCAACCACACCTTTGCGGGAAGCATAGGCTAAGGCCGTCTCATGTGTAATGATGTTATCTCTGTACAATTCCACGATGTAATCGTCAAAGGTAGTCATGCCGAAGGCTCCTCCCGCCTGAATGATGTCGTAGAAGGTCGAGGCTTCTGATTCTCCATGCAGGATTGTGTCCTTGACCCGAAGGTTGGTGCCCAAGACTTCAAAAGCCGCAATTCGTCCGTCCCCGATTTTGGGTAGGAGCCTCTGGCCTACGATCCAGCGTATCGCTTCGGCAAGCCGGACACGAATCTGCTTTTCTTCCTCTATTTCAAACATGCCGGTGATACGGTTGATGGTGTGCCCGGCGTCCATGGTGTGAATAGTAGAGAAAACAAGATGGCCGGTCTCGGCTGCGCTAAGACCGATCTCTACTGTTTCCTTGTCACGCATCTCACCCACCAGAATCACCTTGGGCGCCTGGCGCAAAGCTGCCCGGAGGCCGTGGGCAAAAGTATCGAAATCAGTCCCCATCTCCCGCTGGTTGAATGTGGCTTTTTTGTGCGGATGTTCGTATTCCACCGGGTCTTCGAGGGTTACCACGTGGACCGCCTTGTTACTGTTAATTTCGTGGAGAATCGCAGCCAGGGAGGTTGATTTTCCGGTTCCCGTGGCACCGGTGAACAAGATGATGCCGTCCCTTTCCTGAGACATTTTGGTAAAGGCTTCGGGGAGATCCAGTTCTTGGATGCTGGGGACTTTGGTTTCTAATTTTCGCAGGACCATAGAGTAATTGCTCCGCTGAGAAAAGACGTTGACCCTGAAGCGAGCCTTACCGGGAAGCTCGTAGGACAAATCGCACGACCCTTCAAGCAAGAGATTCTGTGTGAGGCGCCGATCCTGGTTGATCAGGTTGAGGGAGAAGATTTCAGCCTGAAACGGTGTGAGTTCGTTAAAAGGCGGGTTCATGTCCACTTCCTTGAGCACACCTGAACTTTCAACCTGGAACGGTTTACCCGCGGTGATATTCAGATCGGAAACATTGTCGTAAGCAGCGAGCATTTTTGACAGAATATGATCGATTTCCTGTTTTTTCATAACACGACCTCACAAGATTGTTATGCTTCGGTAAAATCAGTTGGCGGATTCCTCAAAAAAGGCCTGAATTTACCCTTGTCATTCGCCTTGGTATAGGCTTCATCAGCACCTATCCATCCTTTATCCAGCAGCTCCATAATGGCATCATCCAGAAGCTGCATACCGTATTTCCTCCCGGTCTGGATCATGGAAGGGATCTGGTGGGTTTTTGATTCTCTGATTAGATTCCGAACCGCGGGGTTTGCAATCATTATCTCCAGGGCAACACAGCGGTCCTTTTTGTCGATCCTTTTAAACAGGACCTGTGCTATTACGGCCCGGATTCCGTCAGCCAGAGTGGATCGGATCTGGGCTTGCTCATTTGCAGGGAAAACCTCGATAATACGATCAACGGTTTTCGGTGCACTCGTTGTGTGCAGGGTGGCAAAAACAAGGTGTCCGGTGGCACTGGCTTCTATGGCAAGTGATATGGTCTCCAGATCCCTCATCTCACCCACCAGAATAATATCCGGATCCTCCCGCAGCGCACCTTTTAAAGCTGCACTAAATGTCTTGGTATGGAGGCCTACTTCACGGTGGTTTATAATACAACTCTTACTCTCGTGTACAAATTCGATGGGGTCTTCGACGGTGATGATATGATCCTTGCGATTACGGTTTGCCACATCAATTATTGCGGCCAAGGTGGTAGATTTGCCGCTCCCTGTTGGTCCTGTCACCAGCACCAGACCCCTTGGAAGTGTGGCCAGCTTGGATACTACAGTAGGAAGGCCAAGCTCCCCGGCGGACATTATATGCTCGGGAATTTGCCTGAAAACCGCAGCCACACCATATTTCTGCATAAAGAAATTTGCCCGGTACCTGGCAATGCCTGGTATTTCATATCCGAAATCAATATCTCCGGTTTCTTCAAACGTCTTGACCTTGTGTTCAGGAGCAATTTCATAAAGCATGGCTTTAAGTTCATCATTCTCTAAGACCTTATATTTGATCCTTTCCATATCGCCCCTTATTCTGAGCGCCGGCGGCTGCCCGGATACGAGATGAAGGTCTGAAGCACCCTGGTCATTCATCAATTTGAAAAAAGCATCTATCTTCGCCATCTCAAGCTCCCAATCTATTTAGCTTTTTTAAACAATTCTAATTTTGCATCTTCAACGTCCATGGCATTGGCCTCATCTTCGCTTAATTCAAGGAGTTTGGTGTGGCTTTCAATAATTGAACGGATCTGGACTTCGATTTGCATGCGCTGCCGCTTTAGTTCCGCAATATCTCCATGAATCTGAACCCGTCTGTTATTCGCTCTGCTGAGGATTTTTTCTGCCTGTACTTCGGAGTCAGCAATGACCAATTCAGCCGATTTCTGAGCATTTTGTTTCATCTGCTCCAAAACTTTCTGGGAATTGAGCATTGCACGCTTAAAAGTTTCTTCGCGCTGCTTATATCCCTGGCTTTCATGTTCGAGCTTGTTGATTTCTTCACGCAAACTTTCGTTTTTACTCTGCAATGACTCAAAGGCATCTGCCATCTGTTCGAGAAACGTATCCACCTCCCGGACATCAAAACCCCTAAATCTTGTCTTAAACTGCTGCTGTTGAATTTCAAATGGTGTGAGTTTCATGATATATCACCTCTCTTTTTTGTGTTACATAAGAGTCTGGGACAATTGAGAAAGGCTGTCCACAACAAAGAGTTGCAAAAATATTATGCACAGAATAACAATAATTGGAGAAAAATCGATGCCGCCAAAGTTAACAGGTATTCTTATGCGATGTGCGATTATTCGAATGCGATAGAGTACCGGTTCTGTAACATTATGGATAAAATTAACGATCGGATTATAGGGATCGGGATTAACCCAGGAAAGCACGGCCCGCGCTATAATGATCCACATGTAAAAACTGAGTACATAGTGAAGAACCACTGCAACAGCCTTTAAAAAATTACCGATGACAAACATATTAATAGAGATCTCTCCTGTTCTTGATTTTATATGTAAGATACTTTTGACGCACTCGCAAAAAATCTTTTTTGCGAAACCATCAACTTTTCTTGCTGAAAAGAAAGTTTATAACCCCTTAATTTAATTATTTCTAAAAAATAAGTCAAGATATTTCACGTAAAATCATTGACATGTTCAATGTCCAAACGATAAAAATAAATTTTACTTTGAATCGTCTTATTATATTAGTAGTAATTTAACTGGTAATGCAAATTTCATCATGGCATTAGGGGGGAATAGAATTCATGTTAAAAGACAAGAAGATCAGCATAATCGGAACAGGGAATATGGGGGAAGCCCTTGTTAGCGGGCTCATTTCTTCGGAATCAACCAACCCTGAACAGATCATCTGCACGGATGTTCGAGACGATAAGATCAAATCCGTCAAAGATAAGTACGGGGTCGTTACAATGGAAAATAACATAGAGGCGGTGGAGGCATCGGAAATTGT
>JAZFVY010000173.1:0-6671 GCA_036447975.1 Desulfobacterales bacterium | reverse complement strand
TTGCCTGTACAGCGATATCCGATCAAAAATATATTCATCTTGTAAACAGCCCTTCGAACACATTCCAGAAATCCGGAAAGGACTTTTCAACGCACCTTTCGTCCCTGATGCTAATGCCGGGAACTTTAAGCCCGGCAAGTGCAAAACTCATGGCTATGCGATGATCACCATAGGTGTCGATTTCAGCACCAGAAGGGATTCCGCCTTTGATCATCATACCGGTATCGCTGCAACTGGCCTCGACACCCATTTTTGATAGTTCTTTTACGACAGAACCTAAACGATCGCTTTCCTTTGCCTTAAGATGCGCCACATTCTCAATAACCGTTGTCCCTTTGGCAAATGCTGCCACAACAGCCAGGGTCGGAACCATATCCGGCATATCGGACATGTCGGCCGTTATGGCCGATAGTTGACCGCCAGAAACTGTAATGCCGTCCTTTTCATGTGAGATTTCACACCCCATGGCTACGAGAAGTTCCGCAAAACGGACATCACCCTGGCGCGAATTTATCGTGATTCCCTTTACCTTAATACCTGCGCCTGATATTGCAGCAGCTGCCCAGAAATATCCTGCCTGGGAACAGTCGGGCTCCACCATATATGGTCCTGCCATATATGACTGACCTCCATCAACTCTAAAGCGTTCGTAACCATCACGTATGACCTCAATGCCAAGTTTTTCCATGACATCCACGGTCATATCCACGTATGGTCTGGATACAGGCCCCTCGACAACATTAATGTCAATCCCTTTTTTTGTGTAAGGCGCCATCAGAAGCAGTGCGGAAAGAAACTGGCTGCTTGTTCTGCATTTCAGAGCAATGCTTCCGCCAGCAATTTTTCCCCCTTTTACCTCAACGGGAGGACATCCATTATTATTAACCGAACGAGCCCTAATTCCAATCTGGCCCAAGCCGTCCAGCAGGTCCTGGATCGGCCTCTCTCCCATACGTTCTGTCCCTGTAAGCGTATAAAATCCTTCTCCCAGAGATGCTATAGCTGTTAAAAGGCGAATTGAAGTTCCGGAATTTCCAAGATAGACAGGTTCAACACAAGGTTTTAAGATTCCTTCTTTCCCGTATACAATGAATCTGTCTTTGCCGACGTCTATCTTTATCCCCATCTGTTTTAAAGCATTGAGTGTTAGGAGTGTGTCTTCACTTTTAAGCCCGTTATATATTGAACATGTTCCGTCCGACAGGGCTGCGGCAATAAGGATCCTATGGGTGTAGCTCTTTGAACCCGGAACTGTTACCTTTTGATTATATATTTTTTGAGGTATTATCTCGATCATTAGGATGTTATCCTTTTCGAAATTGTTTAGTTCATTGAAACAAATCGATTTCAAACGATCTTCAGGTATGATTAAATATGGTCGCCTCTTCCCAGGGCATTAAGCACAGCCTTTTTCATCACTTCAACGGGAGCCTTCTTTTGGGATATAGGATCTCCAAGTACGGTCAAAAGGACGGTGTCTGTATTTAACACCATTAATTAGTATCCATCTGCAAATAAATTATTATTAAAGGCACTAGGTAGTTTCCAATTCAGAAATGAGTAATTTTTTCGATGAGCAAGGCCGCACAAGGGTTTGCGTTGCGGCGTACATAAGGTACGCCGCAGACGGAAACCCGCTGAGAACGCAGCTCATAGGGAAAAGGGCCATTTCTGGATAAAAACTAGAACCTATCTCAAAAATAAGATTGGTGTTCAGGGCAAGGCGCGAAACGGTGAAAAAGCGGAGCATACACGTAGTATGTGAGCATTTTGAACCTTTTCGCAACACCGCCATGGGCACTTAGATTGTTTTTGAGATAGGTTCTAATTACTTTTCCGTAATAGACTCTTCTATCTTAAGGCCAAAGTGTCTGCCGCCCTCCTCGACCGCTGCCAGAACCTTGTCACCGGGCGCAAGACTTACAACCGACAGTGCTTTTCCTTGAGGGTCGGTCAGCCGGATTGTTTCCGCGTTTTGAACAATGCTTGAAATCTGTTTATCGCCAATAACAGCCTTCACCAGCATCAATGGGCGTTTTTCGATCTTTAATCGCCCCACAATGCCGGTTGTTGTATTGCCCTTAAAATCGACGATCAGCACCTGGTCACCGGCTGATAGCTCTGAAAGATACTTTGTTTTTCCGCCTGGAATTCTTGTGTATGCATGCACGGGTCCGGCGTTAACTCTGAAGGGCCTGGGAGTAACATAAGGATTTAAAATGCTTTCTGAATGAACAAGAAACAAAGCACTGCTGCTGTTTCCAACCAGCATGCCCTGTCCCAAGGTCATTGATGTACAGGAGTCCACACAGACCCTGTCTCCCATCCCCACAGGGCTGATCTCGACTATCTCGACCGCTTGAAGTGAGATTCTGTCCCCTTCTGAATGAAGCCAGGAAAGCACCTTTTTCAGCTCTATTGCATCGTTTGAATGGAAAAGGATATGTTCCACGCCTTTTTCAAGAATGCCGAAAGCGGTTTGCGCTTCTTCCAGATTCCGAACCTGGGCAATAACTTTACCGCCTTTTGCAATCAGGTTCTCAAGCGGTATGATTGTCCAGTCACTGCTCTGAAGAATTACACGCTTGTCATGGCTGAGCTTGACAATTTTATCCTCGTCCTCGCCGCTCTTTATGTTATAAAAGACCACATCCTCTCCCAGTTTTAAGTCTCCATCTTCAGAAATGGTCTGAATCCTTCCAAGTGCCTTTACTTTTTTGGAAAATCCCTGTGGAACCATGACACCGTCCGCGCCACCTTCAAGTGCGGTTGTCACCATTTTCTTGTTCCAGGGATCCACCTTTACCCATATCTTTCTCATCGTCTTACTCCCATGAAATAAAGTCGAACCAATAGTCTATTCCAGAATTTTGAGTGCATCTTCCACGTTACTGCCATCATGAACAATGGCCGAAATTGCCTGTACCATGCGCGTCGGATCTTTATGCTGAAACACATTACGGCCTATGGAAACACCGGCGCCACCTGCATCTATTGATCCTTTTACCATTTCGAGGATCTCCCGGTCGGAATCCATTTTAGGGCCACCGGCAATGACCACCGGTATCGAACATCCTGACACAACCTCACTGAATGTGTCCATAGAACCGGTGTACGAAACTTTTACAATATCCGCCCCCATCTCGTGTCCAACACGCGCCGCGTGTTTGACCGCATTTACATCAAACTCGTCCTTGATCTTCTCTCCTCTCGGATAAATCATGGCAAGAAGCGGCATTCCCCACACGCGGGCTTCATTACTTACCCGGCCAAAATCATTCAGCATCTCTTTTTCCTGGCCGTTTCCAAGATTTACATGAATGGATACAGCATCTGCACCGAGTTTTATCGCCTCTTCAACCGAACATACAAGTGTTTTGACATTGGGAAACGGAGAAAGACTCGTAGATGCGGACAAATGGATGATCAGGCCAATATCCTTGCCTTTTCCGCGATGACCTTCACCAACAAGCCCCTTGTGTTCCACTATGGCATTTGCTCCTCCTTCCGACACTTTTTGGATTGCATCCTTCATATTCTTCAATCCGTCGATGGGGCCCATTGAGATACCGTGATCCATCGGAACAATGACAGTTCTCCCTGTATTCCTGTTTTTTATCCGCTCAATTCTGATCCGTTTACCTAAATACGTCATGATTCACTCCTCCTTTTAAAGCAAAAAAAGGCTGCGAAGTTTCTTTCCACGGCCCTTGAAATCAAAAACCGCGGGTTTAACGTCCACCCGCGGCTTTTTCGCTTGTTATAATGTTATTGTATCAGCGCACCTCAGGCAGACGGGTGTTAAAAAAATACCAATAATAAAAATAAAAACTGCCTGATAAATTACGTGCCACTTTATTTTCCTTTATTACAATAAATTTAAAAAATATTTACATTATGGATTTTTTTATGTCAAGATATTTTTCCTAAAATCTGCAAGTGTCGAGTTTGCCGGTCAGGGTTTAATCAGACAGGAACTCCCGCCTTGTAAAGTGTGGCATTCCCTTCAATGCAATATTTCTTTACGGCTGAAGGGATCATAATCGATTTTCCTCTGCCAAAGGCTAATTTATCATTATTGCCAAGGTCAGTAATGATTGCTTCCCCATCAGTGCACAGGAGTATTTCAACACTCCTATTGGTGGGACTATAACAGGTTAAATCCCTTTTTAACGTAATAACAGACAGCACAAATTCATCAGCGCGGCTTGAATATATACGCTCACATTCGTTGCTTTTTATGGGAGAGAGAATATCAAGTTCCCGTTCTTCAAAATTGAGAACATTCAAAAGTTCCGGCACAGCAACATGCTTTGGCGTTAGCCCGCCCCTTAATACATTATCAGAATTCGCCATTAATTCTATCCCCACGCCGTCAAGATAAGCGTGAAGTTCTCCGGCAGGAAGGAACATTGCCTGGCCCGGCTTAAGGCAAATCAGATTCAAAAGTATAGGAGAAAAAACCCCAATATCCGCCGGGTATTCATTGTGAAGGTCTATCATCCACTTATAAGCTTGGTCATCTTCCGTAAATTTTTGTGCATTTATTATGGCATCAGCAATGATCTGATCCTGTTGAGCACGACCCATGGTCATAATAGCCTGAAAAAATTTCTTTAAACCCAGGGAATTAGGCTCCCCTCGAAGATTATGAAGATCACTTTTTAAACCTTGCGGGCAGATTTTCTCCAAAAGTGCAAGAATGCCTGATATTTTTCGAAAACCGTTCAATGCCCAGAAAAAAGTCAGAGCGCAGATACACTCGGGTTTGTGATTATCATCTTTATAGTTCCTGTTGTTAGCATCAAAGGGAATCCCGAGACTATTTTCCCTTATAAAACCTTCCTTTGCCTGGGCCAGGCTGGGATGAGCCTGAATGGAAAGTGGTTTTGCAGCAGCCAGAACCTTGAACAAATACGGCAATCTGTTGTTATATTTTTCCGCTACTTCTTTTCCGAGAATATCTTTCGAGTTTTTCTCGATTAGCCTCATTAAGGACATCCACCTTCCGTTCAATTTGACCTTGGAAGGCGCCTTGGGATGTGCGCCCATCCAGAGTTCTGCCTGAGGAGTATTCGCCGGAGAATCATTGCCTAAAAGTTCCGGAATAGCCGTATAAGACCCCCATTCATATTCCTGCACGGTATTGTTCAGTATTCCAATGTTTTTCATTTTGCTCCAAAATCAAATTTCTTACGAAGAATGTTAAAACAGTTTTGCGGCCAAGCCATGTGTGTTTTTAATTTAGATATCACACAACATCCTGAAAAGGCAAATGTTATATTGATGTTTACTTATTGATAAGCAACTGATATAAATCAGCAGTAGCTACATGAAGGTGTCCGTAAACCTTAAATAATAATATAACCTAAAACCTGCATAAACTGTTCTTGAAAAGAAATTTGTCATTTTTTCAAGAACAGTTGACCCTTCGGGATCACCGATTTTAGGTATAAGGATTAATATCATGTCGGAAAAAGGTATTGTATTCTTCCCGGAAAAATTCATCGAAGCAACCCCGAAGGATTACCAATTAGAAGCCTATGAGGACGTGTTCTTTTCCGCCCAAGATGGCACCCGCCTTCATGGCTGGTTTGTACATGGGCCTGATGAGCGGGCGGTGCTGCTCTGGTTTCATGGCAATGCCGGCAATATCAGTCATCGTCTGCATAACCTCAAGAAACTTCATGACGCTTTGCAGATCCCAATCTTTATTTTCGATTACCGGGAATATGGCCTGAGCGAAGGTGAAATCACAAAAGCCGGCACTTTTTCCGATGCCCAAGGAGCCTTCCAATATCTAATCAGCGAGAAGGGTTTCCAGGAATCTTCAATATTATTGTTTGGACGTTCGCTGGGGACCGCTTTGGCAGTTGATATTGCCAGTAGAGAAGGATGCCTGGGTGTGATCCTTGAAGCTGCTTTTACTTCAACAGACGATATGATGCAGCGTTATTTTCCTTTCTTTACACCACCGGCAAAGTCAACAACAAAATATGACAGCTTATCCTTAATTGAAAGTATTAAGTCACCCCTTCTGTTTGTCCACGGACAACTGGATCAGGCCATTCCTGTTTCCATGGCTCGCCGCTTGTTCGAAAAAGCTCCATCTCCCAAGGATTTCTATGAGATTGCAGAGGCGGATCATAATGATACCTATCTTGTGGGCGGCCACGAGTACTTTGCCGTGTGGCAGAAATTTTTAATAAATTGTTTAAATCGTCGGGAATCCCGTAAATCTTAATTTGTCTGACCTATAACTGAGTTGACAAGGTGAAAAGGTGAGTAAAAACATCAATTGACACTTCGATTCTACTATTTTGATATAACAACCACTGAACCGACTTCAGAATACACGACAAATTGCTATCATAAGCTTCGGGTGTGTCGATTTAGAACCTAAATCAATACCTATTGTGTATGGTCCGAATGCTTGACGTAAGGCAGAGTACCAGCTATCAAACATCAGCATAATATGGCTTGCACATGTAAAAAGGCAGGGCCTTTTTTGGCCCTGCCTTCTTTATATCAATGGTAAAATAATCAGATCAAACCTTAAAAACAGAAAAACGTCTTCTTCGCTCGTCTGTTGATCGATTAATACCTATATGTTCTACCTCGTTTCTGCGATCAATACCGTTTCTGCGATCCTTGCCTGATCTTAGCTCGGG
>JAZFVY010000172.1:0-2523 GCA_036447975.1 Desulfobacterales bacterium | reverse complement strand
AATTAGTGACATCTTGAGTTCTCCTTGCGCTTTAATTCTATTTGAACATAGAGATTTTTTTTAAGACATCAATGTTCCCTATTGAAAATGTTGAATAAATTGGCTGGGCGATTTATTTTGTGTGCGCAAGTATGGCAAAAAGAGGATTGTGTGTCAAGCATTGCAGCGATACCTGCAGGTAAACGTCAAAGTCTAGTGCAAATTCGATATAATTAACTGTCTGAAATGTTTTGTATTTCGCAGGCGCAAAGGAGATGGGTTTTACTTTTTGTTCTTCGCAATCTTGGCGCCATTGCGAGAAAATATAAAAACTCACATGAAACATTTTGTTTTTATAAAACCAATAAGGCTGCAGGAGATAATTCGCAAGAAGATTTCCGATGGGTGCCTTGCCTGGCCGGTATCAGCCGTTCTGCAGGGAAGCGGTGGCCAGAACGGCCACCTCCTGCCAGGTTGGCTTTTTGTGAAACTTCTTGACAGGCCACAGCACCTTCTTATATTAGACGCTTTGCCGTAAATTGTGAAAAAGTTTGCATCAATAAAAAAAGGAATGTGAAGCTCTATATAATTCTCAAATAGAAAGTCTGTGCCAAACAGACTTTTTCTGACGAATCGGAGGTGTTAACATGTCAAAACAATATAATATTTCTGTAATCCCTGGTGATGGAACAGGACCGGAAGTTGTGGAAGAAGGTCTCAAAATTCTTGATGCAGTGGCAGGAAAATCAAATTTTAGCTTGAATTTTAGGCATTATAATATAGGCGGCGATCATTACCTGGAAACCGGTGAGATCTTGCCGGACAGTGTAGTTGAGTCACTTGCAGAGTCGGACTCTGTATATATAGGTGCCATAGGCCATCCTGATGTAAAACCGGGGATTCTCGAAAAGGGCCTCCTTTTAAATCTCAGGTCTCATTTTGACCAGTATATCAATCTAAGACCTGTTAAGCTGTATGAGGGCGTGGATACACCTTTGAAGAATAAAAAACCGGAGGATATAGACTTTGTGATTGTCCGCGAAAATACTGAAGGATTATACGCCGGTGCCGGCGGTTGCCTTAAGCGTGGAACCATTGATGAAGTTGCTGTACAGGAATCAATAAATACACGGAAAGGCGTGGAAAGGTGTATCCGGTATGCCTTTGAATATTGTCAAAAGAGGAACAAGGCGAAGAAGCTCACCCTTTGCGCCAAGACGAATGTGTTAACCTATGCGTCTGATCTTTGGGAGCGCACGTTTTATTTGGTCGCAAAAGAGTATCCTGATATCGAAACAGATTATGCCCATGTTGATGCCATCTGTATGTGGATTGTAAAGAATCCCGAGTGGTTTGATGTCATAGTTACGGATAACATGTTCGGCGATATAATCACCGATCTTGCTGCAATGATTCAGGGCGGGCTGGGTATTGCCGCTGGAGGAAATATTAACCCTGACGGCCTTTCAATGTTCGAGCCTATCGGTGGATCTGCGCCCAAATACACAGGCAAGCAGGTAATAAACCCCATTGCAGCAATTTCGGCGGCACAGATGATGCTTGAAACATTGGGGGAGCCCCAGGCTGCCTCCTGGATAGAGCAAGGGGTAATAAAGGTGCTGCGTGACGACTTGAAGGATGTTGCGGCAGGCCGGATGGGATATACGACCGGAGAAGTCGGAGATCTTGTCAAAACGTATATTGAAGGGTTATAGGCTATGGGTTAAGGTTTTGCTTTGCCATTTATTATATTTTAATTCGGAATTATATCAACCCATATTGGCAAACTTTTTTGGGAATTAGCGGAGATATGAAAACCGTCATTACCATTTTAGCCGATAACTGTGTGTCAAGGTCCGGGCTAATCGGTGAGCACGGTTTCAGCGCGCTGGTCGAAAAAGGGGATGAGAAATTCCTGTTCGATACGGGCCCCGGCGCGTCATTGCCACATAACACAAAAAAACTTGAAAAGGATTTGAGGCGTTTAGATAAAATTATCATCAGCCACGGGCATTATGACCACACCGGCGGTTTGAAATGGGCAATTCAACGCTCGGGCGAGAAGACGGAGGTAGTAGCTCACCCGAAAATTTTCGCGAAACATATGGTCCGAAACCCGGGCGAAGCTCCCAAGTATTGGGGTTGTCCGTTCACCAGGGAGGAACTGGAGGAATCGGGTGCCCAATTCAACATGGTCGACAGGACCAGCGAAATTTCTCCGGGGATGTGGTTCATCACGGGGATAGACCTTATGCCCGAACAGGTTCCGGTTGACGCCAGGCTCGTGATTCTCCAGGAAGCGCAGTATGTTCTCGATCCGATCGAAGACGACGGCAGTCTTTTGGTCGACTGTGAAGGTTCGGCGGTGCTGGCTTTAGGCTGCGCCCATTCGGGGATCCTGAATATCCTGGATCATGTTGAGAATAAAATGGGCCTCAAAAAACTCCAGGCAGTTGTAGGCGGGACGCATCTCAAGTATTTTGATGCCATTGATTTGTCCCGCGTCATTGAAAGACTGGAGTCGCTTTCCGTCGATTTGATCGG
>JAZFVY010000171.1:0-2092 GCA_036447975.1 Desulfobacterales bacterium | reverse complement strand
TCACGTTTTTGAGGTTTTTCGACAGTCCCTGCAGATATCTCAACGAAATTAGGAAGCCTCCTATAGGTTTGCAAATCCCTATCTGTCTCATTGGAGCATAGGAGGCTTTCCGGATAAAAAGTCAATGCTTGATATTCGTTTAATAAATCAATCAAATTTTAGTCCCCTATATTTGCTTCTTCGATTATTTTAGGTATAAGGTCTTCCCATCCTAAAGTCATAAGGTGGACACCCTGGCAAAAAGGTTTAACCTGGCGGATCAGCCGGGCAGCGATTTCAACGGCCTTATTTTTGAGATCTGGTTTTTCCGTCTTGTCCATTTCTTCAATAAGGCCATCAGGGATAGTAACGCCGGCTATGTTTTCATTCATAAACTTGGCCATTTCCGCCGACTTTAAAATCACGATACCCGCGATTATGGGAACTTGAAGGTTGTTGACCTTATCAACGAATTCTCCTAATATTTCTGTATCATATACCGCCTGGGACTGGAAAAACCTCGCACCTGCTTTGACTTTTTTCTCCATTTTTATAATTTGGGGCTCAAGCGGGTCGGCTCCCGGCGATACGACGGCACCTAAGAAAAAATCCGGGGACCCTTCAAGCGTGTGCCCGGAGAAATCTTTGCCGGAATTGAGCGTACTTGACGCTTGCAAAAGCTGGACCGAATCAAAATCAAATACCGGCTTAGCTTCTGGATGGTCGCCGAGAGCAGGGTGATCTCCAGTCAGGCACAGAACATTTTCTATACCGAGGATCCAGGCGCTGAGCAGATCTGATTGCAGCGCCAGCCGGTTACGGTCACGGCAGGTTAACTGGTAAACAGGCTCAATACCTCTGGTATGTAAAAGATGGCAGGTGGCCAGCGACCCTGCCCTCATAACCGCACTCTGTAAATCTGTAACATTTACAGCGACAACTTTTTCTTTTATCTGTTCGGCCTTTGCAAGATGTTTTTCAATATCGGTTCCTTTGGGAGGACCGATTTCGCCGGTAACCACGAAATTTCCCTTAGCTAAATTTTCTTTCAATCTGCTCATTTGACTCTCCTTTGAACGATTAGAAAATAAAATCAATTACTAATCCAACTTTTATCCGGGTTAATCCTCTCTTGAAACGGTGTGTTCGCCGGCCAGCGATTTAAAAGTAGCTTCCTTGTCTTTAACCGTTAAGCTCCGCGGGCGGTTCCACTTGGCGTAATTTTTGGGTTCGTAATAAGCTTCCATAAGATAAATCTTGCCTGCTTTTTCGAGACGTTGGTAAATCAAAAGCCAACCGCAATCTTTCTCACGATCCACTTCACATTTTCCATCTTTTGCTCCCCCGCAGGGTCCGTTTAAAAGTTGTTTTGAACAGAGAGTCATGGGGCATATCCCCGCTGTAAACTCGGTAACGCATTCTCCGCAAAGGGAACAGTACTCCCTGATAATGCCTGGCTTTAAAGTTTCGCCACCGAAAATGGTGTCGCATCCAGGATGGACTGCCCCGCCGTCAGTGGCATCGATGACCGTGTGTATTCCCTGGCCGCAGGCCAGTACTAAAAATGAATCGGCGGCCTGGGTTTCGACCGTATTTTCTTCTTTGAGCATGGTGCGGACTCCAGGAAGCCCACACAGGCCTACGCCACTCGGCGTTGAGGAATATCCAACAACATGAACCCCTTTGTCTTTTAATCTTTGAGCCATCTCCTCTGTTTCTGCCGGTCCTCCAGACTTGCACTTTTCAGCACAGTTGCCGCAACCAACAACAAAAACTTTTTCTTCAGGTTGCAAATAGTTCAGAATAACGTCCATTTTCTTCTGAATTGTCGCATGCATGTTAATCCTCCTAAAAGTTATTGTGGTATTTATATTTTTTGTCCGGCCCTTTCCCAGTACTCGATGTCCACATCATCTTTCAACCTCCTTTCCAGTAACAAGCCAAGTGATAAGTTATGAATATGATTAAATGGATCATAGCAGAAGTTGACATAGAGAAATAAACGGAGAATGAGGTCAGCGCAGCATGAAATGTTTCACAATGGAAACTGATTCGAGATGAGAACAGGTTTCAAGGATGTCAATTTTGGAAAGTGATATATTAATACATTTAT